>CANRPT010000038.1 GCA_947632565.1 uncultured Bacilli bacterium
CAGAAATATTTTCCCTTCTAAATTCGTTCTAAGCCTCTCTATTATATCACTATCCCTCAAAAACTACAACATAGCGAAAAATTATAACACAAATTAGAATATTTTAAAACTCGAACTATAAAAGTCCGAGTTTGGTATCATTCTGGTGCGAATGTAGAGGTTATCTACAACTTTTTTTAAAAGGTAACTGGTCTATTCATTTTATTTTCTAAACTGCTTATTTGACAAGTAACCCATATTATCAAGAACATTAATAGATTTTTCCATATAATTTAGTTTACATTCTAAATTCCATATTGCATTAGGGCAATATTCTTCTAATAGAGAACATATTCTTTCTATATTAATTGTGCCATCATCTATTCCTAGATGTTCATCATTCATATAGGAAGGACGACCTACTTTCTTACCATGATTATTGTGTAAATGTAAATAGCCAATTCTATCTCCAAGAGTTACTATCCAATCTTCAACTGACATATTAGAATTAGCATTAGCATGACCTATATCTAAACATACTTTAAGTCTAGGATCATTAACAGAATCTATTTCCCTTATTAACACTTCACTATCTTCTTCGCATTGATTCTCAATCATCATAGTAATAGAATCATCTTTATCACTAAAGAATTCTTGCCAGAAAGCTGTAGCATTTTTTACCCAGCCTTCATAAAAACTAGTATTAGGTATAAAACCATTATGAACTACAATTTCGGTACATCCTAATTCCTTTGCAACATCGTATGCATAATTGAAAGCCTTCATAGTTGCTTCTTTTATCATTGGATTTTTTGTTCCTAGATTTAAATCCCAAAATGGTGCGTGTAATGATCTACCACCTTTAAAATTAATTAAAACATTTTTATATTTAGATAATAATTCTTTAGTTTCTTCTGTACCTATCAAATTTGGATTATAAAAGCCTTGTATTTCTATTCCCAAATTATTATCTATACAAAGATCTAATACTTTTCCAACCTCCGCATCGTCACATAATCTTATTTCCTTCATTGATTTATTTCTCCTTTATTTACTAATTCTTTTCTTTTTCTCTTTCGAACAAGAAAAATTTATTAAAATTCCTGTATCTTCATAGCCGGCATTAATATAAGCTTTATTAGATGGTATATAATTATAATCCGTATATAGTAAAGGAACTAAGTTTTTTGCTAATAAATCATTTGTCATACTATAAATTAAATTTGCTGCATAACCTTTTCCACGTTCATCTATAGGAGTATAAACATGACTTAATTTTGCTTGGCCATCCGTCTCACTATAATTTGCCATACAAACAATTTTTCCGGCATGATTTTTCCATATATAAAATTTATTTGAATCAAGCATTTGTTGAACATCTGTTTCTGCTTGAACCATACTAATAGGATCAACTCCATTCATTTCTTGACTATCATCAAACCAATATTGTACTAAAATCGGCTTATCTTCGATAGTTGGAATAGCAATTTTTCCATCACAATCTTTTGGCTTTTTAGTTTGCCTACAATATAAAGTTCCCATTTCAAAATAATCTTCCAAATTCAATTTATCAAAACCAGAATTAACTAACAAATCATATAATTCTTTTTTACAAGTAAATTTATCTTTATCACTATCTGTTAAATACAATTCTATTGCTTGTCTAATTTCTTCGAGTTTTGTTATATCAAAATTATCTTTAGTCCAAATCCAAGTAGGCCATCCAATTTTCCCACGACATATAACATAATTTTCTTCATCACTATATAAAACAACAGATTCACATTTTAGATTTTGAGTGATAAGAAAAAATTTATATTTATCTTTTTGAAATTCCTTTGAATAAAAAATTTTATTATTTACATCAATTTTTTTCATTTGATTAGAACACCTCCAAATACTCTATAAACATTATATCATGATTTTAACATGTGTATTTTAAAAATCTCTTTATCTTGGTAATTTTTATTCTTTTTAGATAATATTTTGTTTTTGACAAAATATTTAACCCCCTAGGTATTTTGACAAGTGTATCAAAATAACCTAAGGGGCTATCTTTTTATATCAATATTCGAAAAAGTTCGAATAGAAACGTCAATGGTGCCCTAAAGGAAGGAGTACAACAAATTTTAACTATTTCAAAATTGTCCATTTTACTAAAAAAGAAATATCATTTTTAGTAAATCTGCTTCTTATTAATAACGTTGTTCTTTCTTTTAAATTTGGATTATCAGGTGATTTGCAAATATATAAATCTTTATTATCTAAATCTATTTCACTAATAATTTTATTATCACCAAGAAACCATCTTAATGTAGTATTCTTATCAAAGCAAATTATTTTTTGTATATTAGAAAAATAAGGATATTCTGCAAATTTGTCTATTTGTATTGAATTTAACTCAGTAATAAGTGCTGCGTCACAATGAAAAATATAATCGACTATTTCATTATTTTGAAGTTTTACATATACTTTGTCAATAAGTGTACTATCCAAAACTTCAATCATTCTTTTTGCATTTACATTATCATAAATATTTTGAACTTCAATTTGAATTCTATTTTTATCATAAAAATTAACTATCCCATTACACATTAAATTTTGGTCTTTGCCGTTAATAACTAGTGTACTATGTGAATATGTTTTTTTATAGTAATCTTTAGATAATTTACTACCATATCCTGATGTAGATAAATCATGAGTTAAAAATAAATTGCTTTGTTTTATTTCAATATTTAATTTATCAGGATGTGCATGATTATAATTGTTATCCTTATACTTAATAAATACATTCCAAAACTGATTTTTGATTATAGAAAATCCCGTATTAAAAGAATGGATTGTTGAAACCCTATTATTTTGAGATTTTATATTTTCTAATATTTCTTTAAAACGATTTTCAAAAACATCATTTCCAATTTTAAACACACCAAGATAATCTAATAAATGTCGATTAGGCCACCCATCATTTGGACTAGGTAAAGAACAGTCATTAAAACTATTTTTATAAACTTGTAGTAACATATTTTCCGTAATATCATAGTATTTTGGCAAAATACTATATTTAAATTCTTTAGCGGTTTTAAGAACTTCTAAAATAGGTTTTAAAATAAATAGATGATAATGAAATGACCCCTCGTACCAGAAATAATCTTTTGTGACACCTTTATCTAGTTGATTATAAAATGAGTACTCTGAATTAAATGCAAAATCGATCATTTCTTTATTGTTTGATACAATTCCCATCATAGCAATAGCACAAATTTCATAAAATTGGATATTATGTATCTTATTAATTTGGGGCTTAAGAAGTCTGTATATTGGTGAAAACAGGTTTTTAAATATTTTTTCTTTCATATCACTAGATAAAAAATCTTTTACATTATTTATACAATTAACAATCTGAATACATATCATAGCTTCATTTAGTCCTTGTGAAGTTATTTTTCCACAACTATTAGATTCATTTATATAGTCATCAAAAAGTACTCCATTTTTGTCGTGAATAGAAAATTTTTCATAATTATCTGCATAATATGTCAAAGCATTTTGTATAAAATTCATATACTTTTTATTTTGATTAACTAAATACTTTTCTGAATATTCTTCTAATTGGGAAAATAATTTATATCTATATTTTGTAATCCAGGCTCTTTTTTTCTTTTCATCATAATATTTAAAATGGCACAAAGGACATTCATAGTAATTACAATTATTCTCATCAAAAATAAGTTCAGTTCCATCTTTATCACAATAATAATCATGAATCCAGCCACTTAAAAGATTATAATCATCTACAAACTTCATATATATCACCTCAACATAACTTATTTTTTGAACTTTCTTACTCTCATATTGTTTTAACAATATGCAAGTGGGTTTTCTAAATTGACAAATTTATCAATTAGAATCTACAAAATTATAAATTTAAACATATTAAAACTCGGACTAGTACAGTTCGAGTTTGGTATCATTCTGGTGCGGGTAACAGGAGTTGAACCTGCAAGCCTCTCGGCGCCAGATTCTAAGTCTGGTGCGTCTGCCAATTCCGCCATACCCGCAATTAAAAATTTGATGTGGTGGACCCTGAAGGACTCGAACCTTCGACCGCCCGGTTATGAGCCGGATGCTCTAACCAACTGAGCTAAGGGTCCATCTCATGACTTTTTAATAATAACATAGTTTCAAAAAGTGTGCAAGGTCTTTTCAAAAAAATGTTTATTTTTGTAACATATTTAAAAGATTCACTTTAAACATATCTTTTTTTGGATTACTCTTAGAAATCATAACTCCTTTATACGTTTCTAATTCCATACGATGTCCCTCTTCTAGAATTTCTTCTGGTGTAATATTGGTTAGTAAAATAATTCCCTTTTCTAGATAAACAGTATAATGTAATCTCATTTCACCATGTACTTTTTCAAACAATTGATCAGAAGATAATTTTAATTCATAACTAACAGACTTTTCTTCTTCATTTTCTTCTACTTTGTCTCCTAAAAAAATACCAGATCTTAATTTAGGATAGTAATCAAAAGTCAATTCTTTATAAGCTAACATATTATATTTACGAACTGTTCTTTCTTTTACTTTAAAATCATTTTCATTTAAGTATTCAAATACATAACATTGTTTCATAAAAGTGGCTCCTTTCTATCTTTCTACCTAACCCCAGTGTATGCATTATTCTACTATAAAATTTCCAAAAAGTCAAACAATTTCTTGCAAAAACAACAAAAAAGTAGGATTTTTCCTACTTTACAATCTTTAATGCCAGTTCTTGTAATTGTTTTTCATCTACTCGATTTGGACATTCACTCATTAAATCAGAAGCACTAGCTGTTTTAGGAAAGGCAATGACATCACGAATATTTTCTGTTTGAGTTAATAACATCGTTAAACGATCCAATCCTAAAGCTAATCCTCCATGAGGTGGTGTTCCGTATTCAAAAGCCTCTAAGAAAAATCCAAATTTTTCTTTTGCCTCCTCTTCTGTAAATCCTAAAGCCTGAAACATTTTAGCTTGTGTTTCTTTTTGATGAATACGAATACTTCCTCCTCCTGCTTCATAACCATTAATCACAATGTCATAAGCTTTGGAATAACAAGAACCAGGATCTGTCAATAATTTATCAATATCTTCATCATTTGGTGCTGTAAAAGGATGATGACAAGCAACATACCTACCTTCTAATTCGCTATATTCAAAAGAAGGAAAATCTGTAATCCATAATAATTGATAATCATCTTTATCGATGAATCCTAATTCATGTCCTAGTTTGACACGAAGACTACCAAGACTTGTTTTGGTAATCATATAACGATCTGCAATGATAAAAATAATATCATTTTCTTCGATGTTTAACTGTTCTTTTAATTTTTTTAACTCTTCTTCTGTTACGACTTTACGAATACTACCAGAAAAATCATTGTCTTGATATTTTAGCCAAGCAAGACCACTTGCTTGATAGGTTTTCACAAAATCCGTTAGTTTATCTATTTCTTTTCTAGAATAAAGATTGGCTTTATTTTTTAAAACCAAACAATTAATGATTCCTTTTTCAGCTAATACTTTTTGAAAAACACTAAATGTAGTATTTTGAAAAATATCGGTAATATCTTGAATTTTCATTTCAAATCTTAAATCCGGTTGATCACTACCATAATCTCGGATGGCATCATCATATTTCATTTTAGGAAGAGGAAGAGAAATTTTTCTATTCTTTACTTCTTCAAAGACTTGAGCGATTAATCGTTCCGTAACATCCATAACATCATGGCTATCTACAAAACTCATCTCCAAATCAATTTGGGTAAATTCTGGTTGACGATCTGCTCTTAAGTCTTCATCACGAAAACACTTAGCAATTTGAAAATATTTTTCCATTCCTCCAATCATCAAAAGTTGTTTAAACAATTGGGGAGATTGTGGTAAAGCATAAAAATTTCCTTTATTAACTCTAGAAGGAACTAAATAATCTCTTGCTCCTTCCGGAGTAGATTTACATAAAATAGGAGTTTCTATTTCCAAAAATCCTTCTTTGGTTAAAAAATTTCTAACGGCCATTGTAATCTTACTACGAGTAATCATTTTTTCCTTTAATTCATCTCTTCTTAAATCTAAATAACGATATTTTAATCGAGTATCTTCCAAAGCCGTTGTATGATCCGTAATCTCAAATGGTAAATCATTTGCCATATTGATTAACTTTAAATCAGAAACGATGACTTCGATTTCTCCCGTAGGAAGTTTTAAATTTTTACTTTCTCTTTCTACAATTTCTCCCTCTATCGAAATAACAGATTCACTTTTTAAACTGCTAGCTAATTCATAATCCTTTTCATCTGGTCTTACTACTAGTTGGATAATCCCACTACGATCTCTTAAATCAATAAAAATAAGTCCACCTAAATTTCTTTTTCTAGCTACCCAACCATATAACTCTACTTGTTTTCCAACATGATGAATATTAAATTCTGCATTATTATATTTTTTCATCTTTTCCACTTCTTTCTAAATTTTCCTATCATCTATTTCATCGGAATGACAACAACATCCATCTTCCTGATTGCAAGAACCATCATCCACTTCTACTTGCTCTAACATTTCTTCCAAATAATACATGACATAATCAATTTCTACTAACGTTTCTTCTTTCGTTTGATTATTTTTTATTTTAATTTCATTATTTTTTAAATCTTCATCATTTAATAACAATAAAAATTTACTTTTTAAGCGATCTGCTTGTTTAAACTGAGCTTTTAAACTTCTACCAGTATATTCTGTTTCTACTTGAAATCCATTCATACGAAGTTCTTGTACCAAGGTTACTGCATAATCTTTTTCGGTATCAGATACATACATGACAAAAGCATCGATTCCTTCTTCAATAGGAAGTTTAATTTCTTCTTTTTCTAAGGCTAACAGCAATCTTCCTAATCCCATCGCAAAGCCCATACCAGGAGTACTAGGTCCTCCTAAAGTTTCTACCAAATGATTATATCTTCCGCCAGCTCCTAATACATTTTGACTACCAAATCCTTCTACCATAGCTTCTACTTCAAAGACAGTATGATCATAATAATCTAATCCTCTTACAATTTTAGGATTTACTTCATAATCAATATCTAATAGTCCTAAATATTTCTTAACTTGTTCAAAACGTTCTTTACTGCTTTCATTTAAATAATCTAAAATGATAGGTGCATTTTTCATAATCTCTGTATCACAATCCACTTTACAGTCTAAAATACGAAGTGGATTTTTTTCTAAACGTACCTTACAATCTTCACACATTTCATCGATATGAGGAGTAAAATATTCTACTAAAGCTTTTCGGTATTGATTACGTGATTCTTGATCCCCTAAAGAGTTAATATTAACCTTAATTCCCTTTAACCCTACTAATCGGTAAATATTAACAGCAATCGAAATCACTTCTGCATCTATCATGGGATCATCCGTTCCTAATACTTCTACCCCAAATTGCGTTAATTCACGGTCTCTTCCCGATTGTGGTCTTTCATAACGATACATCGTTCCATTATAATATAGTTTGACGGGCTGAGTCGCATCCCCATACATCTTATTTTCCAAATAGCTTCGAACGACTCCTGCTGTTCCTTCTGGTCTTAATGTCATCTTACGATCTCCACGATCGATAAAATCATAGGTCTCTTTGGTAACAATATCACTAGATTCTCCTACTCCACGATGAAATAGTTCACTCGATTCAAAGATAGGAGTACGAATTGGTTGATATCCATATCTAGTACATACTTCATCAATCAAACGATCGATATATTTCCATTTCTTTGCCTCTATCCCATAAATATCATGACATCCTTTTGGTTTCGTAATCATAAAATCCCTTCTTTCTTCAAATAAAAAGGTAGCACCTCCAAAGGACGAGTTTCCTCGTGGTGCCACCTTATTTTTTTCTTTTACCTGATAACGCAAGGAATGCGATTTTCTATTTCTAAAAAGTGTCTTCATTTCTTCTTTCGTAGGTATTTTCATCTAACATACCCTTTCTCTAACGAAATCATAAATTACTCCTCTTTTCTAGAAGATAACCTTATTTTACTATAAAATTTCTTGTTTTTCAATAGATTACCAAATTTTTTTTCTTTTTACATATGGCCTGTTATCACGAAAATCTTGTTCCGTATGATAATACTGTCTAGTAACTTCTCTTAATAATTGTAGTCTTTGATAATCTATAATATTTGTATAAATATCTAGTTTTTTTAGATTTCCGCTTTCTAAACCCTGCACCGCTACATAGCTACTATCCTCTATTTCTACCTCTCTCGTAGTGCAGGTATCAAATTGTATATAACTAGAGTCAGAAAGAGGATTAGGATAATAAAGTTCTGAATTTTTCACTTTCTCTAAAGAATCCATAGTTACAATTCCATCCGTAATTAAAACTTGTCCTACTACTCCTTCCGTTAGACTAATTCCACGAAGTAAGTGATATTTTTGATTTGGAGAAGTCTTATAAAAGCGTAAAGAAGAAAGATACATACTTTCTATTTTCATAGAAGGTACTAATTCTTCTATCATTTGGTTCATCAGTTTTCTTGCCTTTTCACTTAAATTTTTTTGGTAATCTACAAAATCTACTTTTTCTTGATAATTTAAATATAGTATTTCAGGTTGAAGACTAGTCCATGAAATATTCCCACTCATATATTTCTCAAATTGCATTGCTTCATAAAGATTTACTTTATTCTCATATTGACTTTTGATAATATCTTGAAAGATTTCCTGATACTTCGGATTTCGGTAATAATAGAATAATTTTCTACTCAGTTGTTCTTCAGTAATTTTGGAAATTTCTTTTTCATAAAGCCCACTTAATAAAGTTCTTAAAAACATCTTATCGGTAAACTTTGGCTCTGTAAAATTTTCCAAATACCTTTTCGTATCTTCATTCTCACGAAATGTCCCACTAGATTTTAATATTTGATCTACTAAAGTGGTTTTTCCATGGTCTACATGGGTTATAATTGCTACATTTCTCTTTTTCATTTTTTTCACTTCCATTTCTATAAAAACAAAAAAGAAACCCTTTGTCAATATAGGAGGGCAAATCGCCAGGATAAAATCATGAAAAAATCAAAGAAGAACATTTAGAACTATATAGGATATGGTTTTTAGATGTTTTTTTATTTAAAAATTTAGTTTAGGACAATAGTAAATAACATATATTTTTAATTAAATTCTTTTCAAAATCCATTCCCATTATTTTTCTAATCCGACGTAAACTTTTATTTTTATAAAACGACTTTATTCTACTAAATATTCCTAGGCAAAATTTATTTATAAGTTGCAAATTCATCAATGCATTTTTATTTTGTGTGGTATTTTTATCTTCCTTAAAGGTAAAATCTAAATGCCAATGCAATTTGTTTTCTACACTCCAATGTTCTCTTATTGAACGTGAAAATAACTCTATATCTATAAACAAACTTGATATATAAAATCTTTTTTCAACAATTGTTTCTTTGTTCCTCTCAATTGTTTTCTTTACCATTCCAAAACTATTGAGTCCTTTCCATTCTTTATATTCACTATACCACTTTATATCACTTGTTTGAAAATATTCATAGGTTATAAAACAAGAATGGCTTTTTTCTGCTTCCTTTAAATAGGCACTATCACTTCTTCCTGCTTTAATTTCTTCTTGGGTTCTTTCATCAAAATATAATTCTAAATCTACATTAAAATTGGGATGATTTTTCTTTACTGGTACTACATAATCTCCTTTTTTGTTTTTTACTATTTCCACATTTCTCTTTTGTGTATTTAATGCATCCCATGTTATGATTGTATCCTTTATATTTAAACGTTCTAATATTGTTGGAATTGTTGTTATTTCGTTTGTTTTATCTTCTATCATTTCACTTGCTAAACATATTCCATATTTATTTGAATAAACATTTAAAACATTTAATGGCGTTATTTTTTCTTGATAGCTTGTTGATCTTCTACTACTTCCACAATCTACTCGTCCATCTATATTTAAAATTTCAGTCCCTGTTTTTTGATTAAACGTAATCTTCTTGATAAATTCAACTAACATTCTTTCTAGTTCTTTGCTATCTATTATAGACATTACTCTTTCTATTGTTTGATAATTTGGTACCCCTCCTGTCATCAATAAGAACTTTCTAAAAAAATCATAATGGTGATAGATAAATTCTTCTATATCTTCCCAATCTTCTGCCCCGGACATTTGGGCAAATATCACATAGCATACAATATCCCATATTTTATAATGCGTTTTTGACTTTTGTCTTGTATCTTTTAACTCTTTAAATGTTTCTTTCAAATCTTTTAGAACTGTCGTCTCTATGTCTTCCATTTTCCTTATCCTTAGTTTCTTTTTTAAATAACTCATTTGTTCTTTTGTTACATTTAATTTATTATTTTTATTCATTTTCTATTACACCCTACATCAATTTTAAATCAATATAGTAAATTTTTAAATAAAAAAACATCTAAAAACCATATCCTATATAGTTCTAAATGTTTTTCTTTTATTTTTTCATGATTTTATCCTGGCAAATCGCTTAAAATTTTTAAAACATTAACTGATAATTGGAATCACTTCAAATACTGGTTTTTCTCTATGGTTAAAATTTAACATGTATCTTGTTAATTTTCGTTGGAAATGTTCTTTACCAAGCGAATTATCTAAAACTGTTAAATGGAATACAATATTTTTTTAAGCGATTGCCATACAACAAAAAGAAGTACAATTTTTGCACTTCTATAAAATTGACAAATTAGAAAAATCATAAAAATACTATTCTAAAGTAAGTACTTTTGTATAACTAAAATTCAAACAATTATTAATATTCTCAAGGTCTTCTTGTGTATATTCGTCTTTTAAGGCATCTGTCATTTCTTTTTCTTTTAGAACTTCATGAATACTTTTAACGTGCTCTTTATGAAAAGCGTCTTTTATCCATAAATAACTAATTAAACCCTCATCATAAACTAAATTATCTATAGTATCCACTGTAACAAGAGCTTTTGGATTCATAATATCAGAATAAATAGCATGTCCATTCTTGTCTCCTACATAACGAATAACATAATAAGAATTTGTTTCATGATCAATCTCATTAAAGGATGTATCTACAATATATAAGTCAGAGGCCCTATAATTTTTATCTTCTTGAACTTCATTGGTTTTTGCCCTATCTATAATAGTTTTTAATGTCTCTTCAGTGTATTGATCTTCAATCATATCAGTAAAACCATTTTTTACTAAAAAATCTTGAATAGAATAAATTCCATCATTAGCAGAACTTGAAAACATATAACAAGGCACATCACTTTTCTTAGGATAATAGTTTATAATATTAAGATAAGGTGAAACCTCGGCTATAAATGAATCATCAAATACATCAGAGTATACTGAAAATTTTTCTTTTTCTTTGGAATCATGTTCATAATTTAAAACATAAAACTCTTTGGATGGTGTAATTGTTTCTAACATGAAATCACTACAATAAGCTTCTCGAGTATTAACAACAACTAAATCAGAGGCATTATATTTGGTCAATTCAGATTTATACTTGTCATTTCCAATTTCGGTTGCTTGATTCACAATTTCTGTATCAGAAAATCCATACTTGGCATTTACAATTTCGGTTACATGATCCACAATCTCTGTAGCAGATATCTGTTTAGTAAACAATGTTGCCATCTGATCTATCATCTGGATATTTTGATTGGTTGGAATATTAAAAGTACCAGAATATATAGTTTCAGTTGGTATAAGTGGCACCCAATTAAGATAACTATCAATCTCTAATTTTCCTGTATATGGGCAATATCGAACAATCGCATGCATTATATATTTTTGGTCATCAATACCATAGCATTGATATTCATAAATAATATGTCCATTGCTGTCAAAAGAACATCCAAGCTTATTTTGATTTCTTATCGTAGCAGTCTTTTCCTCTAAACTAGATTTATCTTTATCCGTATTTTCATAATAGTCCATAAAAGTTCCATCATTCGTCTTATAAAACGAAATATCACCAGACTCTTTCCATAATCTTAATGAATTAAATTTCAGATAACCATTGTTGACATATCCCTCTGGGCTAATAACAATACTATCATAATCAGATTCTTCGCAAAATGGAATGGTAGATAAATAATGCTTATCTAAATAAGCAAATAATGAACGTGAATACTCAAGGATTTTATGTTTATTGTTTAAATAATCATCATTCCACTTAGCAGTTAAATAATCAAATAATGAATGTGGAGATTCAATGTTCGCATAAACATCACTCCACTTATCGCTCAAAGTTGGATTATCCGAATATTCTCTTTTAAAAAATAATCTTTTAAAATGCTTAAAACCCTCTTCTTCTCTTTTTTGCTCTTCACTAACTGTTTCCTCTACAATAGCATTAGATTCTGAAGTAGCATAAACTGGCATTGCTATCACACTATTCGTCGTAAGAACCATGGCTAAAGATACGGTTCCTCGAACAACTAAATTTTTAATATTTAAATTTTTCATCATTATCCCCCTTCATTTAAATATTGGTCGTATTATACTACAAAATGATTATTTTGTCAAGAAAGATATGGCAATTTGTGACTTTTAAGTTAAAATGTCCGCTTTTTTGAATCCGTTTATAAGTTAAAATGTCCTATTTAATATAAACGG
>CANRPT010000039.1 GCA_947632565.1 uncultured Bacilli bacterium
AGAAATATTTTCCCTTCTAAATTCGTTCTAAGCCTCTCTATTATATCACTATCCCTCAAAAACTACAACATAGCGTTCTTTAACAAAAAGAAAATATATCTATTGGATGAATCTTTTAGAAGAAAGATTAAGAGAAGAAAAACATGATTTTACATTTTCAGAAGTATGTTATATGCATGATATTAAAATTAAATTTGATGAAGGAATTTTGTCAGAAGCAAGAAAATATCCCAAAGAAATTAAAATAAGTAGATTCCCTGATAGAAAGCAGGTTTTTGATTATATTGTTACAATAGATTCAGAAAATGCGGAAGAAATTGATGATGGATTATCGATTGAAAAATTAGAAAATGGATGTTATCGTTTAGGAGTCCATATCGCTGATCCAACTAGTTTACTCCCTAAAAATAGTATTATTTTAGATGAGGCATTTAAAAGGACAACCTCTATTTACTTAGGAAATACCATTTATATGTACCCAGAAATTTTAGCAAAGGATAAAATGAATTTAATCAGTGGAAAACCAAGACTTGCTACTAGTTATTATTTAGAAATTAGTCCAGATGGAAAAATAGAAAATTATGAATTTTTAGAAACCATTATTTATGTTCATAACATGACTTATCAAGAAGTCAATAATATTCTAAAAAAAGGAACTTGTAAAAGTAAAAAGTGTTTGAATACATTAATTGGTTTATCCGAAGTTACCTCTATTTTATCGAAAAAGTTTTCTATGGATGAAGTATATCAATTAGTAAATCGTACGAAAAGTAATCCATCCCAAACCAATATTATTTCGAAAAGTGATGCTAGTAAGATTGTAGAAACTAGTATGGTAATAGCTAATTATATGGTAGCTTATCATATGATGAAGCATCATCTTCCTTGTATTAATCGAATTCATGTGATGAACCAAGATTTCTTAAAAAAACTTTCTCAGATTAAAGAAAACTTACATTCGAAAGAGGTAGAACAAGTAAAAAGTGCAATTCGTTTCTTAGAATCTTTTTATCCGGAAGCCATTTATTCTACTGAAAAAAAAGAACACTATGGATTAGGACTTCCTATTTATACCCATGTTACCGCTCCTCTTCGAAGGGGAATTGATAATATTATGAAACTTTATGTCTTAGATCCCTTTTATTTTCATAAAGTATCCGATCAAGAAGCATACAAAATAGAAGAAATTTTAAAAAGAGTTTGCATTTATTATAATGAAAGAAATGAAATCATTCAATCTTTCATGGATTATCAAAAAGAAATTCCAAAAGTCTTGACAAAATCCTAAAAACTCACTATGATGATATTAAGTTTTTGAAAAACTGTGATAAGAGATATGATTTTTATCGGAATTAACAAGAGAATCTATGGTTGGTGGAAATAGATAAGGATGATAGAAGTTACTCCTCTTTTAGTTGGACCTTAATCGGATTCCCGGACTGTTGTTCGTTATCAAAAAAAGTGAAAATGGATGGTACCGTGTTAGAAACACTCCTGTTAGGATGTGTTTCTTTTTTCTTTTTGGGGGTGTTTGTATGAAAAGAAAATCTTATGTAGCCAATTTTCCAACGAATCTTTTATTTCCTGTTTTAGAGCAGAATCAGAAAGAATTACTAAAATTAGAATGGAACAGAATCGAACATGAAACAAAAGAACTAAAGGATAGAATCAAGCAAGTTGAATTAACCATTTCACTTGTTAAAAATACGATTATTAATCGTTATCTGGAAGAAAATATTTCTTTTACCAAAGTTGCACGATTATTATGTAAGAGTACAGGAATTCAAAAGGAGATTTATCAAGAACTATTTGTAGCGAAAATCATGAATACAAATGAATTAATTTCTGTTGATTTATTAAATCAAGCAATTTCTTGTTTAGATTTAGACCAAATTATGAAGTTGATGAGAAATCAAGATAAAATTTATAGTGATATGGTAGAATCTAGATTTGATGAGTTAATTTATGATGTGGATCAAGAGGTATATGAAAATTATTTGGAAAAAGAAAGGAAAGATAAAAATGAATATCAAAGAAGAGGAAAGATTAAATAAATTAAATCATTCTTGTGCCCATTTATTGGCACAGGCAGTAAAACATTTATATCCAAATGCTAAATTTTGGGTAGGTCCTGTGATTGAAGATGGCTTTTATTATGACATGGATTTAGGAGAAGAAGTCATTAAAGAAGAAGAATTAGAAAAAATTGAAAAAGAAATGAAAAAATGTGCGAAAGAAAATCACAATATTGTTCGCCATGAAATTACGAAACAAGAAGCCAAAGAAATGTTTCATGAAGATCCTTATAAAATGGATTTAATTGAAAGAATGGATGAAAAAGAGGTAACAATTACCTGTTATACCCAAGGGGACTTTACCGATTTATGTCGTGGACCTCATGTCGATAATACCAAAGAGTTAAAATATTTTAAACTTCTAAAAGTAAGTGGAGCTTACTGGAAGGGGGACTCTAAAAATAAGATGCTTCAAAGAATTTATGGAATTTGTTTTGATACGGAAGAAGAATTAAATGATTACTTACAAAAACTAGAAGAAGCAAAACAAAGGGATCATAAAAAATTAGGAAAAGAATTAGAATTATTTATGATTAGTGAATATGGTCCAGGATTTCCTTTCTTCCTACCAAAAGGAATGATTCTAAGAAATATCTTAGAAAATTTCTGGTATCAAGAACATACGAAAGAAGGATATGTATTCATAAAAACTCCTATTATGCTGAGTCGAGAACTATGGGAAGTATCTGGACATTGGGAGAATTATCGTGAAAATATGTATACTTCTACCATTGATGAAAAAGAATTTGCGATTAAGCCAATGAATTGTCCAGGAGGAATGTTAGTTTATAAAAATTCTTTGCATTCTTATAAAGACTTACCAATTCGTTGTGGAGAATTAGGGCAAGTGCATCGTCATGAAGCCAGTGGTGCTTTAAATGGATTATTCCGTGTCCGTACGTTTACGCAAGATGATGCTCATATTTTTATGAGAGAAGATCAAATTGAAGAAGAAATTATTCGTTTAATTGCTTTTATTGATCGGATTTATCGTATTTTTGGCTTAACTTATGATATTGAATTATCTACTAGACCAGAAGAAAAGTTTATTGGTACGATTGAATCATGGAATAGGAGTGAGAAAATTTTACAGGAAGCATGCCATAAGGCAGGACATGACTGTAAAATCAATCCAGGAGATGGAGCATTTTATGGACCAAAATTGGATTTCCATATCAAAGATTCTTTAGGAAGAGTTTGGCAGTGTGGAACGATTCAATTGGATGCTAATTTACCAGAACGATTTGATTTAACTTATATTGATAAGGATGGTTCTAAAAAAAGACCAATCATGTTACATCGTGTTATTTTTGGATCTATTGAACGTTTTATCGGTATTTTAATCGAACACTTTGCGGGAGCATTTCCTACTTGGTTAGCACCAGTACAAGTTAATATTATTCCAGTAAATCCTGAGTATCATCTAGATTATGCCAAAGAAGTGAAAGAGCTTTTAGAACAAGAAAACATTCGTGTAGAATTAGATGATAGAAATGAAAAATTAGGATATAAAATGAGAGAAAGTCAGAAAAAGAAGATTCCGTTTACTTTGATTTTAGGAAATCAAGAACGAGATAATAAAACAATTAGTTATCGTCTTCATGGAAAAGAAGAAACCAAAACGGTATCGCAAGAAGAATTTATCTCTTATTTAAAGATGGTAATTGATACCAAGAAATTAAATCAAGATTGTTAGAAAGCAGAATATGCTTTCTTTTTTTTCGACAATATCTCTTCTTCTAAAAGGAGTTTCACATCATATATTTTAGTAGGAGGGACAAGAATGAATTCTAGAAACGGTTTAAGTAAACAAGAAGTAGAACTTGCTAGAAAAAAATATGGAGAAAATACTTTAACAGTGAAAAAGCAAAAAACATTCCTCCAGCAATTCCTAGAAACAATGGGAGATCCCATTATTAAAATTTTATTAATCGCTTTAGCCATTAAAACTGTTTTTTTGTTCCAAGATTTTGATTGGTTTGAAACTCTTGGAATTTTAATTGCGATTTTTTTAGCCAGTTTTATTTCTACTATTTCCGAGTATGGAAGTGAAAAAGCTTTTAAACGATTGCAAGAAGAGGCTTCTAAAATTTCTTGTAAGGTCGTAAGAGATGGAAAACTAATAGAAATTCCCATAGAAGAAGTAGTAGTCGGGGATATTGTGAAATTGGAAACAGGAGATAAAATACCAGCGGATGGCATCCTCATGGAAGGAGAAATTAGTGTAGATGAATCCAGTTTAAATGGAGAAACCAAAGAAGCTTATAAATATCCAGTAAAACAGATTCCGAAAGAACAGAATCGGGTTTACCGTGGATGTGTTGTTTATTCGAAAACTGCTTATATGAGAGTAGAAAAAGTAGGAAATGAAACGGTTTATGGAAAATTAGCTTTAGAAATTCAAGAAGAAAACCCTGAAAGCCCTTTAAAGTTACGCTTAAGAAAATTAGCACAAATCATTAGTAGAATTGGCTATTTTGGAGCTTTTTTAGTATCTTTTTCTTATTTATTTTCAGCAATCGTAATAGAAAATCAGTTTCAATGGGATAAGATTGTAGCAATGGTAACCAATTTTCATTTGATTTTTCAACATTGTATCTACGCCCTTACCTTAAGTGTTACCATTATTGTCGTAGCAGTACCAGAAGGACTTCCGATGATGATTACTTTAGTACTTTCTTCTAATATGAGGCGAATGTTAAAAAATCATGTTTTAGTTAGAAAATTAGTGGGAGTAGAAACAGCAGGTAGCCTCAATATTTTATTTACAGATAAGACTGGTACCTTAACCAAAGGAAATTTAGAAGTAGTTGGGTTTTTATCGGGGAGTTTGAAAAACTATCATCAAGAATTGGAATTTGCTCCCTATCCGAAATTTTATCAACATGTAAAACTTGCTTTAGTTTATAATAATGAAAGTGTATTATCCGATCAACAAACGATTGGTGGAAATATTACCGATCGCGCGATTCGAAAATTTATTACGACTTCCGTACCCAATTGTCGTGTTTTCAATAGAGTGCCCTTTCATAGCAAGAATAAATACTCATCTACCATGATAGAAGTAGAAGATGGAGTGAAAAAAAGAGTCAATTATATCAAAGGTGCACCAGAAGTATTATTAGAAAAATGTAAAAATTATCTTGGAGAAGATGGAGAAAGAAAAAAAATTCCGCTCGATAAAATTAAAAAACAATTAGATTTTGTAACGAAACAAGGAATTCGTGTTCTTTTAGTAGCCATGAATGATTGCTACGATTGTGAGAAAATGGAAGGGTTAACGCTTCTAGGATTTCTATTTTTAAAAGATGAAATTCGAAAAGAAGCTTATCAAGGAATCGAACTAGTCAAAAGTGCTGGAATTCAAACCGTTATGATAACTGGGGATAACAAAGAAACTGCTGTTGCCATTGGAAAAGAACTTGGTTTAATTACGAGTAGTCAGGATGTTGTCTTAACGAGTACGGAGTTCAATCAGATGACAGTAGAGGAAATCAAAGAAATTATGCCGAGATTAAGAGTAGTAGCTAGAAGCTTACCGCAAGATAAAAGTAAATTAGTTCGCATCTGTCAAGAGATGGGATTAGTCGTTGGAATGACCGGAGATGGAGTCAATGATGCTCCAGCTTTAAAGAAAGCAGATGTTGCTTTTGCGATGGGAAGTGGAACAGAAGTTGCCAAAGAAGCTAGTGAAATCGTTATTTTAGATGATAACTTTTTATCGATATCAAAAGCAATTCTTTTTGGAAGAACCACTTTTAAAAGTATTCGAAAATTTATTATTTTCCAATTAACTGTTAATATGTGTGCAATTTCTCTATCGATTATTGGACCTTTTATTGGAGTAGAAACTCCTGTTACGGTGATTCAAATGTTATGGATTAACATGATTATGGATACTTTAGCTGGCATTGCATTTAGTTATGAACCTCCTCTTGCCGAATATATGGAAGAACCTCCTAAAAAGAAGAAAGAAAATATTTTAAATCGTTATATGTTGGATGAAATTTTGTTTACAGGAGCTTATTCTTCCTTATTATGCATTTTCTTTTTAAAAAGTAGTTGGATTCGAAGTCTTTATCGTTTGGATTCTTCTTTTCACTATTTGATGACTGCCTTTTTTGCTTTGTTTATTTTTATGGGAATTTTCAATTGTTTTAATGCTAGAACGCATCGCTTGAATTTATTTAGTCATCTTTTGAAAAATAAAGTATTTATTGTGATTATTTTGTTTATTGTGATGGTACAAATTCTTTTAATTTATTATGGAGGTACTTTATTTCGTACTTATGGTTTAACTTTTTCAGAATTGATAACCACTTTACTACTTGCTTTTACGGTTATTCCCGTTGATTGGATGAGAAAGTTATATTTGAGAAAGAAAGGATTAGTGATTGGCGTTTAGTGTTGACAAATCAAGAAAAAAAAAGTATAATATAGCTTGTTTTTGTAGAAGGAGAAGAAGGATATGATTAAAAATTTAAAATATACGGCAAGTGCTTTGGTTTTAGCAGTAACATCGTTTGTAACAAGATGCGGAAAAGAGAATCAAAATAAGACAGAAGAAGAAATTAGAAATGAAATTTATGATTTGGAGCGGGAATTAAGGAAAATAAAAGAAGCAAATTATGAAGAAAATTTTGAAATCATACATACTTTATCTAATTTACCAGGAATCGATATTGCTAATTATGATGATGGTAGAATATTTCGCATAGAAGTGAAGAGAGAACAAACAGAAGAAGATTTTATCATGATTTTAAATGATTTAAAATCAAGTACTTGTTATGACTTACAAAGTTTAACAATCAAAAATTGTGATTTAACCAAATATTCTGAAGAAACAAGAAATTTATTCCAAGAAGTGATATCCACACTAGTAACCGTTGGACTAGACAAATTATCTTTCGTGAATATGAATATCACCGATATTTCTTTTTTGAGTAATCCAAATTTTGAAAATAGTTTAATTCGTTTAGATTTAAGTAATAATCAGATTTCTGATATGAGTATCTTGAAAGATTTAAATCTCAATGAAATGGAAGTTATGATGTTATCTTCTAATCAAATTGCAGATATTACGAATATCTCTCATTTAAAAAATATATCTCTTATTTCGTTAGATAGTAATAATATTTCAGATATTAGCCCTTTATTAGATTTACCGAAGTTAGATGATGTATTTTTAGGTAATAATAATATTTCAGACTTTCGTATTGGAGAACAACTAAAAAATCAAGGTATTTCCGTTTACAGTCTCTATGATCAAAACAATCCTAAATTGGAAGATAAAGAATTAGATAAGGAATATGAATTTGAAATGGGAAAGAATTTTAACATTTATATTGGAAATACAGTAATTGAAGTAGAAACAGAAGACGGAAAAGTAAAGGTAAAAGTAAAATAGTAAGAAAAAGGAAAAAATTCCTTTTTCTTTTTTGGTAACACTAGCTTTTTTTCAGAAATTATGGTATCATTAGTATCATTAAAAGTGGTGATAATAATATGAAAAATGATAACAGAATTCCTATTATTTTAATGGTTATAGCGATTGTTTTATTGATTGCTGCGATTGTGATTACTTGGAATACAGAAACATTTCACTTTTCTACTTCAAATAAAGAGTTAGAAAATCAAAATACAGAAGAAACTACAGAAAATAATCCACAGAATGGGGAAGAGGAAAAACCAGAAGATTCTACCGAACAGGAAAATCAAGTACCACAACCAGAACCTTCCGTTACTCCAGAGATTCCATCGATAGAACCAACTCCAACGAATCCTCCTTCCATAGAAACTCCTTCTAGTACTTTTCAATCCGAGAGTGATTTAATTTCTTATTTTCAACAAGAACTTTATACGGTATCTAGTAATCCTAATCAAGAGGATATGACACTTCGAGAAAAAATTAAAAATACCTTTATTACCATCATCGATTTTATTTTTTATGATAAAGAAATCAAAGGTTATACGTTTTCCGAATTAACGACCTCTGCCAAATTAAAAGTGATTGAAATTGCTCTAAAAATCGATAGTAAAATAGATGAGTATTTTCCGAATTATAAAGAAGTCATCAAGGATAAATATGCCAACATAAAAGGAAAATTAGGAGTGAAATATTTAGAATTTACTTCTTATTTATGTGAAACAGTAGGGGGAGATACTTGTATGCAAGCCAAAGAAGACTTTCGTACGATGAAAGATAGTTTTGCTACTACTTGGGAATTTTTAAAAGAGTTAGCATCTAGTGGTAGTAGTAAGCTGAAAGAATTTTATGAAAATTGGAGAGATTCTGAGTAAGAATCTTTTTTCTTTTTCAAATTGTGATACAATATTTTTGGTGATGAAAATGCAGAAAATCGTTTCTCCTTTAATGAAATGGTACCAAAAAGAAAAACGAATTCTTCCTTGGAGAGTCGATCAAAATCCTTATCATGTTTGGGTATCAGAAATTATGCTCCAACAAACGAGAATCGAAGCTGTTATCGAATATTATTACCGTTTTATGGAAAAACTTCCGACGATTTTCGATTTAGCTTCTTGCCCTATGGATGAGTTATTGAAATTATGGGAGGGATTGGGTTATTATCAGAGAGCTAGAAATCTTCAAAGAGCGGCTCAAATCATTCAAGAACAATATCAAGGAAAGTTTCCTGATACCTATGCTACCATTTTATCTCTTCCAGGAATTGGAGAATATACCGCCAGTGCAATTTCTTCTATTTGCTTTCAGCAAAAAGAAGTATGTGTGGATGGCAATGTATTACGCGTTTTTATGAGACTACAAAATAGTAAAGAAGATATTAGTAACCCAAAAGTAAAAAAAGCAGTAAGAGAAAGATTAACTTCTATCATCGATTCTAAAAATCCAGGGGACTTTAATCAAGCCATGATGGAATTAGGAGAAACCATTTGTTTACCCAATGGTATGCCCAAGTGTGAAATCTGTCCTATCCAAACGTATTGCCTTAGTAAGCAGCATCATACGCAATTAGAGTTACCAATTCATTTGGGAAAAGTAGTACAGAAAGAAGAAAAATATACCATATTTCTTTATTTTTCCCAGGGAAAAGTCTTGATTCAACAAAGATTAGAGGAAAATTTGTTAAGTGGATTATGGCAGTTTCCTTATTTAGAAGGACATTTATCTCGGAAAAAAGTAGAAGAATTCTTACAAGAAAAGAAAATTTCTTTTTCTAAAATAGAAAAGTCAATATCTTATACTCATGTCTTTACGCATAAAAAATGGAATATGATTTCTTATTTGATTTTTTTATCAGAACCAACTCATGATTTAGCAGGAAATTGGGTCAATTTGGAGGAGTTAACAGATACTTATGCGATTCCAACTGCTTTTCAACCTTTTAAGAAGAAATTAGAGAAGAAAGAAGGAAACAAGAAATGTTAAAAAGAAGTGCTGGAATTTTAGTATATCGAATGAATCATTCCCAGATAGAAGTTTTATTGTGTCATATGGGAGGACCTTATTGGCAGAATAAGGATATAGGAGCATGGTCGATTCCAAAAGGAATGATAGAACATGGAGAAAATGTGTTAGAAGGAGCATGTCGAGAGTTTCAGGAAGAAACTGGTTTTTTAATCGAAAAAGAAAAGTTATCCTTTTTAGGCAGTAAAAAACAAGCTAGTTATAAACTGGTGATTGTTTTTACGGGAACGAAGGATTTTGATTGTAGCAAGGCAACCAGTAATACTTTTTTGAAAGAATGGCCTAAAGATAGTGGAATCATCTGTGAATTTCCAGAAATGGACCAAGCTGCTTGGATTCCATTAGAAGAAGCCAAAACAAAACTCTTAACAGGACAAGTTTATTTTCTAGAAAAATTAAAAAGAAAATTGGCAAAAGAAAAATAAAAAGGAAATAGTAAAATACTGTCAAATTTTTATTTTTTTGATTTTGTTAAAAAGAACTATGCTATAATTTAAGAGAGCCTAAGAAGTTCTCTTAGTGCTTTTTTTTGTTTTGATAGGAGGTTTTTATGGCAAAGTTTGTATTTGTAACAGGGGGAGTTTGTTCTGGATTAGGAAAAGGAATTACGGCATCTAGTATTGCGTTATTATTAAAGGCTAAAGGATATAAAGTATTTATGCAAAAATTTGATCCTTATATGAATGTAGATCCAGGAACGATGTCTCCCATTCAACATGGGGAAGTTTTTGTAACAGCAGATGGCTGTGAAACAGATTTAGATTTAGGACATTATGAAAGATTTATTGATGAAGAATTAAATTATACTTCTAATATTACCAATGGAAAAATTTATTCTAGTGTGATTGAGAAAGAAAGAAGAGGAGATTTTTTAGGTTCTACGATTCAAATTGTTCCTCATATCTCGAATGAAATTAAAAATAAAGTTTATGAAGCAGGAACCACCAGTAATGCGGATATCGTTATTACGGAAATTGGTGGTACTGTAGGAGATATTGAATCGGCTGTCATGATGGAATCGTTAAGACAAATTCGCCTAGAGTTAGGACGAGAAAATACTTTATTTGTACATACTACTTTAGTTCCTTATTTATTTGGTTCTAATGAATTAAAAACGAAACCAACCCAAAATAGTATTATTGAATTAAGAAGATTAGGGATTCAACCAGATATCGTAGTAACACGTGCACCAGTAGATTTAGGAGAAGCCATTCGCAAAAAAATTGCTTTATTTGGAAGTATTCCAATCGAGAATATTATCGAAGCAAAAGATGTCAATAATATTTATCAAATTCCTATCAATTTTCATAAACAAAATATTGAAGAAATTATTTTAAAACAATTTCAAATGAAAGTCACAAAAAGTAATTTAAAATATTGGGAAGATTTATTATATCAAGTAGAAAATTTAAAAGATGAAGTAGAAATTGCTTTAGTTGGAAAATATGTCGAATTAGAAGATGCTTATCTATCCGTGAAAGAAGCTTTAAAAGCTGCTGGTTATCAGTATGGTGCAAAAGTAAAAATTAATTGGATTGATAGTGAATCTTTAGAAAAAGAGGGAACAGATCTTTCAAAAGTTTTTCAAAATAGTAAAGGAATTTTAGTTCCTGGAGGATTTGGAAGTCGTGGTATTGAAGGAAAGATTTTAGCTTGTCAGTATGCACGAGAACATAAAATTCCTTATTTAGGAATTTGTTTGGGAATGCAGATTGCGGTGATTGAGTTTGCGAGAAATGTTTGTGGCATCCAAGATGCTTCTAGTAGAGAATTTCATGAAACTTGTCAAAATCCGGTAATTGATTTAATGGCGGATCAAAAAGCAGTCATGAATAAAGGGGGAACTCTTCGTTTAGGAAATTATGAATGTAGAATTCAAAAAGGAACTTTAGCTTATCAAGATTATCAACAAGAAACGATTTTGGAACGACATCGTCATCGCTATGAATTCAACAATGCTTATCGTTCTATTTTAGAAGAACAGGGAATGATTTTTTCAGGAATCAACCCTGATAGTAATTTAGTAGAAATCATTGAATTAAAAAATCATCCTCATTTTATTGGATGTCAATTTCATCCAGAATTTAAGAGTAGACCAACCAAAGCGCATCCCTTGTTTTTATCTTTTGTGAAGAGTAGTATGGAATATGCCAAAAAAAAGAAATAAAAATAAAATCAAAATATTGTATAATAACGTTGAGGTGAAATAATATGTCAAATCCATTTTTATCAAAAGAATATGTGGCTTTAGCCCTAATGAAAGCAAAAAATCAAATTTTTCATGAAAGTTTTGTTACTACATCAGAACTTAATCAATTTATATTATTTATGCGACAAGAATTTAATAAACGTGAATTAGGTGTTGTCATTACATATGAATTAGGTAGAGAAGATTTTAATGTAAAAGATGGTATTGTTACTGTTACTGATAGATGTTGCTTTGATTTGGAGATGCTTCCTGATAAAATATTGAATATTTTAACTGATGAGTCTTTAATTTTGGAATTTTTTGTGAAAATTGAAACAAGAAGACTAGAAATTTTGAAAAGCTTTTCAAAATCTCCAATTGCTACTCCATCAAGTACAAACAAACAGTTGCAGCGTGTATTATTAAAATAGAATGGTAAAGGAATATATTGAACTACTATGTCATTATGCATAGTAGTTTTATAATAAAATTTTAAATGATATCAGAAATTGGTTCTATCATTTTTACTGCATTTGAAAGCAAAAATATAAAAAAACGTACTATTTCTAGTACATTTTCAGTCATATGGTGCGAGTGAAGAGGTTATTTACAACTTTTTTAATACAGATTCTTCCATAAAATAATAACTTCCCTAATGCCGATTATATCATAATTTTTACTTTGACAAAATAATGAACAATCAACAATCTAGGTATTTTGACATGAATATCAAAATAGCCTGTAGAGAGGGAAATTTTTATTTGTTAATTTATTTGTTTGCTTGTTTGTTTTATATATTTTAATACTATATAATTTCTATTATGAAATACTATAACTGTTGAGTACTTGCCAACTTCTTATGGGAAGGAGGCTTGATATTTATGAAGAAAAAAGATTTATTGCTCTCTTTTATCCAATGACACAGATTTGTTTCCGTTACTTTTTATGTTAGGGGATTGAATTTCGC
>CANRPT010000040.1 GCA_947632565.1 uncultured Bacilli bacterium
CTCGAAACCGCCTTTGACCGTCTCTTTTCATTTAGAAAAGTACGATTTCATCATCCTCAAAAATTATAGCCCTCTGGACTTAATTCAATTGCAGTAACTGTTTCTCCAAAGGTTGAAGCCCAAGCGTCAAATTGTTGAAGATGTCTTTTTTCAAGTTCTCCATATTGTAAATATCTTTGCATTGTATATAACTCTACCATAGAATTAGAAATAGGAGTTCCGGTTGCAAATACTACACCTTTTCCATCAGTAAGTTCATCTAGATATCTACATTTCATAAATAAATCTGATGACTTCTGTGCTTCTGTTTGTGCTATACCACCAACATTTCTCATCTTTGTATAAAGAAAAAGATTTTTATAATAATGTGCTTCATCTACGAATATTCTATCTACTCCTAGTTCCTCAAAAGTAATTACATCATCTTTTCTTGATGTGTCATTAAGTTTAGCAAGTTTTGTTTCTAAACTCTTCTTTGTTTTTTCCATTTGTTTAATAGAAAATCTTTCTCCATTATTATTTTTCAAATCTTGAATACCAAAAGTTATATCATCAATTTGTTTCTGAATAATAGCAATTTGTCTTTCAACTGACATTGGTATTTTTTCAAATTGTGAATGTGAAATAATAACAGCATCATAATCTCCTGTGGCTATTCTTGAACAAAACTTTTTACGACTAGCAGTTTCAAAATCTTTTTTTGTTGTGACTAAAATATTAGCACTTGGATATAATTGTAAGAATTCTTGACCGAATTGTTCTACTATATGATTAGGTACAACAAATAAGGATTTATTACATAATCCTAATCTTTTAGACTCCATTGCAGCAGCAACCATTTCATAAGTCTTACCTGCTCCAACTTCGTGAGCAAGTAGAGTATTACCACCATAAAGGATTCTTGCTATTGCATTTACTTGATGACTTCTTAATGTTATCTCTGGATTTATTCCATCAAAAACAATATGACTTCCATCATATTCACGAGGTCTTATACAATTAAATTTTTCATTGTAAGATTTAACTAATCTTTCTCTTCGTTCTGGATCTTTCCAAATCCATTCATCAAAAGCAACTTTAATTTGTTCTTGTTTTGCTTGTGCAATAGCAGTTTCTTTTTTATTTAATTCTGCTACCTTTTTGCCATTCTCATCTTCAAAATAATCATAAATTCTTGTATCTCTTAAATTTAAACTATCTTCAATAATTTTATATGCACTTGCTCTACCTGTTCCGTAAGTATTGTTTGCTTTAACATTATACTTATCATAATTTTTTCCCTCAATAAACCATTCAGATGTTGCCTCCATATAATGAACTTTTACATTTTGACTAGCATAATATGATGGAGTTAGTAAATAATCAATAAATTCTTTAATATCTTCTTCTGGTATCCAAGTAGATCCAAGTCTTACACTTATTTCACTTGCACTTAAATCTTTCGGTTGAACTTCTTTTAAATATTTAACATTAACATTAAATCTATCATCAGTTTCAGCAAACTTTTCTGCAATTTTCAACTTTTCTCTAACATTTCCAGATAAATATTCGTCTGCTGTTACCCAATGATTAGGCTCTCCATATTCTGGTACATTAAATATTTCTCCCTCTAAATCTTTGAGCATTTCATCCATATTCATATTACACAATTCTTGCATATAATTGATATCAACTCTTGCTTTTTCAGATATAGAAACAATTAAGGCATCATTAGCATTATCAACAGATTTTATCTCTGTTTTTGGCTTGATAGTTCTTTTCGTAAACATATCTGCTTTTCTTGCAAGATTACCATTTTCATCTAATATTTCTAGTGAACAAAGTAAATAATAACTTGAATCATTAGAAAAAGCAGAGTTATTTCCTCTGCTATTTATAAGTCCATATTTCTTTGTAAAATTATCATATAATTTATTTAATTTTTCTTGTTCTTTCTTTATATCTTCTTCTGGATAATCTTCTGTTTGATACTCTATAAGAGTTCTAACACAATCCCTTATTTCAATTAAACCTTTGACTCTATTTTCAGTAGTCATTGCAAGTTCTTGTGGATACATTCTACTATTTTCTCTAAAATAAATCTTGCCATCTACCAAAGTATAAGAAAAGTTTCTAACCGTTAAATCTGCTTCTATTGAATTATCTTCTTCTCCAATGTCATCAATTTCATACTCTTTTACCTCTGCGTGAATATTAGTAATTGCTTCTTCTAGCTTCTTTTCTAAATCAGATCCGTCAGATATACAAGCAGAATCATAACCAAATCTAGTTGAAATCATTTCCATATTACCCATTATCATAACTGGATTATCAATGAAATATTGATTCATTTTTATTCCATTTTCATTTTCTCCAAGATATACCCAATCAGGCTCTATATCTGTTATAGAATCTCTTTTTTGCAAGAAAATAATATCTGATGTTACTTCTGTTCCTGCGTTCTTTTTAAAGGTATCATTGGGCAATCTTATTGCTCCTAATAAGTCTGCTCGTTGTGCTATATATCTTCTTACACCTGGATTTTCTTTATCAAGTGTTCCTTTTGAAGTTATAAAAGCAACAACTCCTCCTGGTCTTACTTTATCAAGTGTTTTAGCAAAAAAGTAATCGTGAATTAAAAACTTGTTTTTATCATATTTTTTATCTAAAACTTTAAAATCTCCAAATGGTACATTACCCACTGCAACATCAAAGAAAGAATTAGGTAGATTTGTATCTTCATAACCTTGTACTGCTACGGATGACTTTTGATATAGTTGTCTTGCTATTCTACCACTTATAGAATCCAATTCTACTCCATACATTTTACAGTCTTTTAATGAGTCCGGAAGCATACCTATAAAGTTTCCTGTTCCACAACTAGGCTCTAATATATTACCTGTTTTTAGTCCCATATTTTCTAATGCTTTATACATTGTCCTAATAACTATTGGTGGAGTATAAAAAGCAGTTAAGGTTGATTCTCTTGCTTGTGAATACTCTTTTTCATCTAGTAGATTTTTTAAGATATTGTATTCATTACTCCAAGAAGAATCCATATTATCAAAGGCTTGTGCTAATCCTCCCCAACCAACATATTGTGATAATATTTCTTGTTCTTCTGGTGTAGCAAATCTGTTTTCTTCTTCACATTTTTTTAATACTTTTATTGCTTCAATATTGCGATTAAACTTTTCTCTTGGAGTTCCCTCGCCTAAATTATCATTAACTATTCTAAATTGACTGCGATTAGAAATAGATATTTCAGGATGAATATCAAAACTTTTAACTTTACCACTTTTCTTTTTTTCAAAATTAGGAACAATAATTTCTGTATTTGAATTTTCTTCTTTTATTTCAATATTATCTTCTAAAATGGTTGTTTCTATCTCTTGTTTTATATCTTCTGTTTTTTGTTCTTCTAAATCACTTATTTTAACCTTTAAATGTTCATTTGCAGGATTTTCTTGTACTTTTCTGTCAAACTCCTCTCTTGACATTTCTCGGTTAAATAAAGGATATTGATAGTCATAAAGAACAACATTCATATCTCCTAGATTTAATATTTCATATTCGTCTGCACCAATATACACCTTATCTCCTAAATGATATTGATACTCATATTTTTCTTCGGCTAGTTTTTGAACATTATTTTCTGCAAGTCTTTCACTTGCTTCTACAAATTCTCTTTCCTGTTCTTCTTTCTCTAACCACTTTGGATATTCTTCTACTTCTTTTGGATTTAAGTATCTATCTTCTTTGATTAAAGTTTTTATTCTTTTTTCAATATAATTCCACTTAAATAATTGTTCAGTTGAACTTTTATCAAAATATCCACGATTAAACTTTATTCCTTTTGAATCATAACTTTCTCCAATTCCAGAATTTCTTACTGCCGAAGAACTTCCACCCATTCCATAAAGATTCTTTAAAAAAGTAATATTATCATCTGTTGAATAATTTTTTTGAAACACTTCATAAATTCTAAACTTTGTTTCACTATGTTTTTCTGTTAAATACCTATCTACAAATTCTTGTGTAAATTCTAAATCTGATACTGCTTTTTCGCTATTATCATCAATAAAACTTAACTGATCTGTTAAACTAGGTAGTGGCTCAATTTTATCATTTAACTGATTCAATAAAATCATTGCTTCATAATGATAAGTTAAATCTTGCCAACTAACTAAACTTTCTGCCTCTCTGTTTATAAAACTTTTACCTTTTGCAAATAAAATACCGTTGTCATAAGTTTTGTACCAATACATTTGGTCATCTACTATAACACCGGTATAATCTGAATTAAAAATACTTCGTAAAAATTCTATTCTTTTTGTAGTATCTTGTTCTTTATTAAAGAAATCTTTTATTTCTTTGTTTGATTTTCTTAAATGTGGAGTTGTACTTAATATTTGATTTATCTTTTCATCTACTACTACATAACCTATATCATTTGTTTTTGTATAAACATCTAGGCGTAAATCAATTCGTTCACTACTATCTCCTCGGCTGACATCTTCAAGTTGTTCATTAGTTTTACCCACTTCATTTGGTCTTGTTGTTTCAAGTTCTCGGTTATATTCTCCTTGATTTTCATCTCTGACACTATTTGTTCCACTCTCTCCTGTGCTATCTCTTGTATCTCCATCAAATGTTGTGGCAATTGATTCTTCATTAGTAGAGTTGTATAAAGACTTTTCTTGTTCTCTTTCAAGTATCTTAATCTCATCATTGCGTATTTGCCCTCTACTTGAATCTTGTTCTCTGGTATCGTTAAGTTCGGAATCTCGTAATCTCCTTGTCTGGTATAAGTCACTTTCATTTTCATTCCTCCTCTCGGTATTATTTCCGATTACATTATCATCATAAACTAAATTGTTTTCATTATCAAATGTGCGAATTTTATTTATTTCATTTATTCGTAAATTTTTAATAGTATTATAGATTTCACGAAGTCCCATTTCTGATATTTCACTTGAAGCAACACCTAATCTATTGATAGTATCATAACTATCAAAATTTAATATTGAATTAAAATCTTCCTCTTTGAAATATTCATCAGGATTTAATCCACACCTCTTAATCATTGAAAATGCAATACTATTTTCTAGTGTATTTTTAAATATTTCTTCTACACTTTTTTCATCCATTGTTTCAAGTGAACTTTGTTCTCTATAAAACAATAATTCATCTAAATAATCTTGTATGTTATCTTCAACAATTATTTTTGATACTGACTTAATAGCAAGTGCCAGAGAACTTTTATCTTCAAGTTCTCCGTACTTGTTTTCTAATGACTCAATAATATCTAATTCATAAGGTTTAGGAACTGACCATAATCTAAAACTCTTACCATTTCTACTATTAGTATCTGCAACATCAAAAACATATCGTAGGCTTGAATAACCTAAATCTTCTGTTAGAAGTGCTATACCTTTTGCTCCACGATTTACCCATCTACCAACTTGTTTATTCCAGGATTCTATCTTTGCACAAGCAATAGCCGTAGGTTTTTGTGCATAAATTAAAACTTGATCATTAAATGGATATTTATAATTCATTGCAGCACACTCTAAAAATGACATCCATTCTTTTGGATTACTACTAATATCTGTTAATGTTTCTCCATAAAGCTCAGTTATTAGTCCTAATTTACCTGACATTCTTGCACCTCCTATTCTAAATTAGACTATTTATTCATTTGTCATTCTTTCTTGTTTTATATTTTCTCTGACTTTAACTAACACTTCATAATAATTTGTTTCAACTGTCATACCATCTCCAATTCCATAAAATAAAATATAGAATAAATCTACTATTTCGTTTTGATAGCACCTTATATCTATAATATTTTCTCCATCATCACTTGTTAAAGGTACACTATATCTTAACAACTTATCTTTTAATTTTGATGATTTGTTAGCAATGTTTTCATCTGTATATTCAGTCATATTATTTAGCATATCTACAAGTTTATTAAAATTGTCTATACTTAATTTTAATTTAATTGGTGGTATTCTTTTAGAATAAACCATTTTTATCTCTCCCCTCTATCTCTATTTTTATTTTTTTCTTTCATATTGATATTTACTTCACTATCATTGATTGAAACATCTTCTCTTAAAGATACTTTTTCTCTCAAATTTTTTAAGTTAATACTTTCCATTGTATCTTTTAAAATTCTTTCTGCTTCTTCTCTATTTTCTGCAACTACTGTGATAGAAGCATTGCCTAATAGACTAACATTATATTCAAACATTATTTTTCACTTCCTTTCTGATTGTTGCCACTTAAAAAAGCAACAACTTGTTTATTTTTTACTGCCTTTTTGAAATCTATAATTATTAAAGCCTCATTAGATTGTAAGTTTGGTATTTTTTCTAAATCTTCAATTTTCATTGCCAAGATTGTTTTATCACTATTGAATCCTGCACTAAATAGCTTTTCCAAAGTTTTAGTTATCTGTGTAAGACTATAATTTCCCATATTATTCACCATCCTCCATCAATTCAAAAATAAATATTGTTTGCTTATTAGTATTGTGCCTACAAGTTATTAAGGTTAAAGTTGTTTTTTGTCCATTTCTTGAAATATTAGCAGTACCCGTTTTTTCTATATCATAAGTATTTACTAATTTATAAATATATCTTCCACCATTGTAATAAACATATACTTTATCATTTGTTTCCAACTTATGAAGATTTTTAAAATAAGAAACTTTACTTGTTCCACTATGTCCTGCTAATATGAAGTTTCCATTTATCTTATCTGGCATATCTGATTCTTTTAGTAATTCTATATTTTTATTAACATTATTTCTGTAAGAATCTTTTGCATATATACCTTTTTTTAAATTGATTTTTGGTATTTCTATAACTGCTATATAATCTTCTTTATTTTGTTGTATGGGTTGTTCTTTTACTTCTTCTTGTACTTCATCTTTTTTATCTTCATTTGGTGCAACAGTAATAATATCTCGTTGTTTATCAATAAAATCATTTATTTTTTCTTGTTCTTCATTATTTGTTTTATAATTTTCATAAAATCTATAAGTAAGTGTACCTGTACCTACTATAATTAAAAGTAAAGAGCCAATTAAAACTAATTGACTCTTTCTATTTTTGTTATTATGCTTATTTTCTTTTTTTCTTAATAGCATAAACAGTTCCTCCTATTCCAATGATAATTATTAAGCTACTAACTATTTCTACAATATAAGTTTCATTTAAACCTGTATTTGGTACTTCAATAATAATTTTTTCATTTGTTAAACTTGCTTTAACTACTTCTCCATTTTCTAAAATCTCAAAGAAAACTTTTTCATCTGTTAATTGATAATTGTCGGCAGCACGGGTTTCAATTATATACATTTTTACTCCAACAGGTAGATCAGTAATTACTATCTTTCCATTCTCATCCGTTTCGCCAACATATACTAATTCATCATTTTCTGTAAATATTTTAATTTCTACATTAGGAATTGGTGTTCCATCAACTAAATCTGTTTTAGTAAATTCCAAAGTTCCTTTCTTATAATAGTTTTTGATTTCAAATTCCTTTACTACTTTTTCTGTATATTGATCTTGATATACAAGTTCAAATTCAATAGGCTCATCAAGTAAGATGTGATTTTCATCTGTACTTTTTTCGGTTAGTATATATTTCCCAAGTGGCAAATTATCCAATTTAGCAAATCCCTCTTCATTAGTTGTAATAGTATCAACTAAATCTCCTTTTTTATAATATTCTTTACCACCACTAACAATATCTTCGGCTGCTCTTATTTCAAACTCAACACCCTCTAATGAAATATCTTTCCATTGATATCCGTCTTCTAAAACAAATTTCTCTCCCAATTTATTGATGACTATCTTTCCTTTAACAGGCTTATTTTCAAATTGAACTTCAAAAATAACACCTAACATATCATCTTTAATAAATTCAGAATTCTCATCAATAGTAAACTCTTTTGATTGTTTATTCCAAACATATCCATCAATTACTTGGTCAACTTCTTCAAGTTTGTAAGTTCCTGCATTTAATTCATAAGGTGTATAAAGTATTCCATTCTCATCGGTTTTAAATTCACATAAAGTTTCTGCTTTTGGATAACTAATTGTTTGACATACATATTTATTATTATCAACATCAAATATTTTAAATGTGATGCCACTTCTAGGAATAACTTTTTTTGTTTCTTCATCAATTTTAATAACTTTTAACTTTGCCTGAATAGGTGCATTAGAAAAAGATATTTTAATAACTTCTGGTGAATCTTCATTTATAGTGATAGTAAAATCATCTACTTTTTCGTGTCCTTGTGTAGTAGTAATTTGTTTTCCTGTATAAGTTCCGTATGGTAGATTTAAGTCTGCATATCCATCTGAATCAGTTTTAACTCTTGCAACCATTTTATTATTTCTATCATAAAACTCAAAAACAACATCTTTTTCTGGTACTAATTTTCCGGTATCACCATTTGCAAAGAATTTTCTTATCTTGATTGGTCTTTTTATAACTTGTTCATATACTGTAACATCTGGGAATAACTTATCTGCTGTAATCTCAAACTCATACTCAGTATTATCTACAAGATACCCTACTGAACTAGCCAATTCACGAATTTTATATTTTCCTATATAAGGCAAATAATCGCTTTGAACTGTACCATCTAATGATGTTTTTATTTCTGCAAGTTTTGTTCCTGCCATATCAAATATGCCATACCTAGCATTTTCTAAACTTGCCTCTCCAGATGGTGTAGGCTCTCCTGTATCTCTATCCAACTTGTGTAATGTGACTTTACCTCCTATTACATTAAAGTTTAAAGTCATAGTTATTGGATCTACATTACCAACTCTAAATACATTTTGTGTTCCATCTGCATAATAAAGCATTGGATCAGAATCATATAAATTGCTAGTCTTTCTAAAAGAAATCTTTCCATCTCCTATCGCATTTGCTTTAAAAGATAGAGTATTTCCACTTGGATTAACTTCTAAATTATTAGAACTTGTTACAGTATATTTACTTAATACTCCATTGTTATCTGTTAAATTATAAGTTGTTCCAATATTTATTGTGTTTGAATCAATATTGAAAGATGGTTTTTTCTTATGCTCTGAAACTAATCTATCTAATTCTTCTTGTTCACTTTTATACAAGTTATCATTTCTAGTACCGTTTAAAGTGTCTGTAAAATATATTTGGGAATTAGGTTCAACTACTCTCCAAATCATAACTTGTGTTATTGTGTACCACTTATGGTCTGTATGATTTCCATAACCATATCCATAATAAGCAAGTAATGCTATTCTTTGCCAAGATTCTTCTGAAATATTTAATACTGCTGCATAATCTTCATCTGTTACATTATAGGTATAGTTATTGTTTATATCAACATAAGGTTGTAAGCAATAAACGAATTTATTATCTACGCTTCTTCTTATAAATCTTCCTTGTTGCCATTTTTTATAACCATCTGGTTTTTCTTTTCTTACATAAATATCTCCTGTATATTCACTAGGCCAAATTGCCCCATCATATTTTTCTGCTCTTACTTCTGTTGCTCCACAGAAAATAAGGGTTAAAATCATTACTATTGCCCCTAGGCAATATTTTTTTATTTTCATTTCTATCCTCCTATTTCTAATTTTTTCAAAATAAAAAAGCCTTTGTAGGCTTAACTTAATTTCAACATTACTCCTAACATTTTGCCGGAGTAACTATTAACTTGATAACACCAATAATCAGTGTATCCACTTGTAGTATCACTTATAATTCTTTCTCCCTCTGCTTGGCATTCTTCAAATGTTGAATGAGTTACCTTTTGCCATTTCAACATTGGCGAATTGTAGTATTCATATTCAGTAATACCAAGTTTCTCCCATTGTGTATTTTCTTTTGGTTGATTTGTTGGATTTGGTGTAGTAGGTTTTGGAGTTTCTTGTTGTACCTGTTTATTCACACTTTTTTTCTCTTCTTGTTTATTTTCTATTTTTGGTGTGTTTTCTGTTTTAGGTGTCTTTTCAGAATCTTTTGGCTGTGATTGTGATACTTTATCTGTTTTCTTTGTTGAATCGTTTTCAACAGATGTTGTTGATTGTTTTTCAACTGTTGAAGTAGCATTTTTACTATTTTTTTCTACACTTTCTTTTGAAATTTCTTTATTCTCAATAGATTTTTCCTTTTTTTCATTTTCATTTTCAACAGATTTAGTATTTTCTAACTGAAATTTATCCAAATCACAACTAAATGCTCCTCCTATTCCAACTACTGCTGCAACAACTGTCAAAATAACTAATACTTTTATTAACTTCATATAAATTCATCCCTTTCTTTTTACGTTTATACTATCATCACTATAACTTTTTGTCATTTGTGCGTTTTAGTATAACTATTTATTTTTTTCAGTTAGTAAATAATAGTTAGTATATAAACTAGGGGTAGTTTGTAAGAAGGGGAAACAGGAATAAATACTCCCATTATCTTGCTCCTAATGATTTTTGTTTTTGCAAATATTTATCGTAATAAACAAGTGCATTAACAACATAATCTTCAATTTTTTTGTCTTCAATATTTTTTGGGAGTACACTTCTAATTCGTGATTCATTGAATTTTATTTTAGGAATCTGATTAGGTTTTTCTTGTGAGAGTATCTCATCTATCTTATCTTCATCTAGCATTCCTTTTTGGCTTAAATTTTTCAAAATTATTGCTTGTGCGTGAGATGGTGTTGCTACATTATAATCAATACTATCTAATAATGACTTTTGCTCGTCTTTTGTTAAATATGAAATTTCTACTGCCGGAAGAAAAGCAATTCGTTTTTCATCTACCATATTTAATAATTCTGGTATTAGCTCAGTAAGTCTTATATATCTTTGTATTTGACTTTTACTATCCCCAACCTCATCTGCAAGAATATCAACAGAATATTTATTATTTAACTTCTCCCCAACTTGGTCAGAAGTTAAGTCAGTTCGTTTGCCTTGATGTTTCATTGCTTCTAATTTCATTTTATAAGCAAATGCTCTTTCACTTGGTAGTATTTCTTCTCTTTGTAAGTTACTATCTACCATAATGATAATTGCTTCATCATCTGATAAATCTCTAACAATACAAGGAATAGTTTCCTTATTTGCTAGTTTACTTGCAAACTTTCTTCTGTGTCCTGATACCATCTCATATTTACCATTTGACTTTGGTCTAACTAATGCAGGTACTAATACTCCATTTTCTTTAATACTATCACGCATATTATACATATCTTCATTTTCAACAACTTTGAATGGATGATCTGGGAAGTCATCAATATCATTTAAGTTAATATCAACAACTTTTTCAAGTTTTGCATTATCTCTTTCTTCTTCTGTTGTAAAAAGGTCATCTAATTTTGGTAGTGGCATTTTTGACTCTGTCTTTGCCAT
>CANRPT010000041.1 GCA_947632565.1 uncultured Bacilli bacterium
AAAATAAAATCTCTTAAAGCCTGATAAATCAAGGATTTAGGAGATTTTTTACTTTCAAAACTGTCAAAGTCAGGATTATAACACATTTCAAAAAGAAAAGAAGGGCTTCTTCTTTTTTTAATTATTTTCTAATAAGGAAAGTAACATATTTATTACTTTTTGAATTACTTGTTCCTTATTATCCCTTCTATCTTGAGAAAAGACTTCTATTGTATCATTATAATAAGTATCTTGATTACAATCATAAATACTAATATAAACTTTATTTGGATTTTTAGAAGGATTGACTGGATCTACTGCATTTAACATTCCTGTAATCCCTACCCCATAATTACTATCTGCAAATAAAGAAATCTTTTTACTCATTTCTTTTGCAGTTTCCATACTATAAACAGTGTAAGTATCAATTACTTCCTCCGAAACTCCCATTTTTATTTTAAAACAATTAGAATAAGTAACAGCGGAAAAGTGTAAAACATCACTAGCACCTTCTATATTCGTAATGGCATTGGCAACTCCCCCTCCAGTACAAGACTCCATTGTTGCAATCGTTTTCTTCTTTTCTTCTAATAATCTTACTAATTTTTCTATTTTTTCTGACATTTTATTTTTTCCCTTTCATAAAATTCATTCATTACAGGCCACATATAATCTTTGATATATGGTTTTACTTGATCTAGTAGATTGAAATCCAATCCATAGTAAGCCTCACTAAGAGAACCTACGATAGCACCAATGGTATCCGCATCACCACCAATGGATGCAGCAATTCTGAAAGCATTTTCAAAACTACTAGATTCTAGAAAACAAAATAATGCTTGCGGAACAGATTCACAAGTTTTACTAGAAAACACATAATTGTTTCTCAAATCTTCTAAATCATAATCTAATGAATAATAATTTTCCTGCAAGTATTTTTTTAGTGCTTCCTTCGTATTCCCATTTCTTAATAAGAAAATACTAACAGCAACTGCTTCTGCTCCCATCAGTGCTTCTGGGTGATTATGCGAAGGAATGGTAGCTAGATAAGCATTTTTTTTCACTTCTTCTAGAGTATCAAAATATCCAATTGGAGAAACACGCATAGCTCCACCATTTCCATAACTATTTCCTTGGTAAGTCCCTCTTAACCATTTCACAAAACCACTACCAAATCTACTTCTACCATAAATATCTAATCCTGCATTCATTTCCTTTAATCCATACTCTCTTAGATATTTTTCATAATCTAGATGATGTAAAAAAGCATCAGCTATTGCACAAGTTAAAATGGAGTCATCCGTACAAGATAAGTTTTCTGTTAATAAACTGGAATCAGAGTCCATTACTTTTATTCTTTCCTGATAAGGGGTAGGTTGATGATATTTTTTAAAATACTCTATTTCTAAAACTTCACGATAAGAATTGATAATATCCCCTATAATTGCACCTAACATTACTTTCACCTCTTTCATTCACTTGATTTATCATCTAATGATTCTTTTCTAAGAATTCTTTCCTTTTCCAACTAGGCTTTCTATCATCATTTTAATAAAAATCTATTGATTTTTCTATATTTTCTATAAAAAAATTAAAATATTCTATGTTTCGTATACCTATTCCTTATATAAATTTCTATCTTGAATATATGCTAATACTTTTGGATGAATAAATTTTTCTACCTTTTCATAGTCTTGATTTTTTAAATATTCTCTCACTAGAGTAGAAGATAAAAAATTATTTTCTAAAGGTACTATCTGAATATGACTTCGATACTTTTGATACTTCGCTAATAACTTTCTGATATTTTTTTCTCTTGGAATCACAATTACTCTATAATTTTCTAAAATTTCTTGATAGCATTTCCAAGTATCGAATTGTGCTAAATTATCGCTACCACAAATAAAATAAATATCATCCTTAGGATACTGTTTCTGAAAATATTCTAAAGTTTCATAGGTATAAGTTCTTCTTCCAAATTCATAGTTAGATACTGAAAAGTGTTCTTCCTCTTCTACGATTAAATTTAACATTTCATATCTTTCGTAATCATTAATGAGTCCTGCTTTCGGATAATCATTACTAGTAGGGACGAAAATAATAAAATCTAATAACTTTTTTTCCAGTAACTGTTTACCAATACTTTCATGCATCTTATGAGGAGGATTAAAACTTCCTCCATAAATTCCTATTTTCATGATAACTTCTTTACCCATTCTTGGTAACTTGCATCGCTTGGCATTCTTAAATCTCCTCTAGGAGATAAACTAACTGTTCCTACTTTAGGACCATCTGGTAGAGCATTTCTCTTAAATTGTTGAGTAAAAAATCTTTTTAAGAAAACTTCCAACCATTTTAAAATTTCTTTTTCTGTATAGACTCCTGCAAAAGTATGTTTTGCTAACAGGAATAATTTATCGGGATTTGCTCCATAACGAAAGAAGTGATATAAGAAGAAGTCATGTAATTCATAAGGTCCTATTTTTTCTTCCGTTTTTTGTTTGATTTTACCATCTTTAGAAGGAGGTAATAATTCAGGAGAAATTGGGGTATCTAGAATATCATATAAAATGGATTTTACTTTTACATTGGTATCCGCAACATAACGAACTAAATATTTGACCAAAGTTTTAGGAATGGAAGTATTCACACTATACATACTCATATGATCTCCATTATAAGTACACCAACCTAAAGCAAGTTCTGATAAATCACCAGTTCCTACGACGATTCCACCAATTTTATTCGCAACATCCATTAAAATTTGGGTTCGCTCTCTTGCTTGTACATTCTCATAAGTAACATCGTGAATACTAGGATCATGACCAATATCCTTCATATGTAATAGACTCGCTTCTACAATAGGAATTTCCTTTAATTCTACCTGATAGGCTTGCATTAATTTTTTGGCATTTTCGAGTGTTCTAGAAGTCGTTCCAAAACCAGGCATCGTAATTGCTGTGATATTTTTAGTATCGAATCCTAACTTTTGATAAGCTTCAACAATGACTAAAAAAGCTAAAGTAGAATCGAGTCCACCACTTATTCCAATCACTGTTTTATCTGTTCCAATATGCTGTAATCGTTTGGCAAGACCACAAGCTTGAATTTCCAAAATTTCCTGACATCTTTTTTCTCTTTGGGTAGAGTCACTTGGTACAAAAGGATTTTTCTCATACGTTCTATGAAGTGATTTACTATCTCTTATCCTAACAGGAATTTCTCTTACCGGTGTTGTTGGTCTTATTCCCATATAACTAATATCTTTCATTCTTAAATTATTTAGTTTTTGAACATCAATATCTTGCATAATCAGTTCACTATCAAATTGAAAACGTTTACTTTCTTCCAAAATGGCACCATTTTCAGCTATCATAGCATGACCAGAAAAGACAACATCACAAGTAGACTCTAGGACTCCACTAGATGTATAAACATAACCACAAATCAATTTACTAGATTGACTCTTTACTAAATTCTTTCGATATTCATACTTTCCAATGATTTCATTACTACTAGAAAGATTAAATATTAGGTTAGCACCATTTAATGCTAATGCATTACTTGGTGGTACAATACTCCATAAATCTTCACAAATCTCAATACCAAAATTTATATTTTCTTCTTGAATATCTTTAAAAAGTAAATCCGTTCCAATCGGTACTACTTGATCACAATAAGTAATTTCTGTTTTTAATAAATCGAGACTAGTGGCAAACCAACGTTTTTCATAAAACTCATTATAATTGGGAATATAAGTTTTAGGGACAATTCCTAAAATTTTTCCTTTTTGTGCAACAACACCACAATTAAACAATTGATTATGAATGCCAATAGGAGCACCAATAATAGAAATTAATTCTAACTCTTTGGTTTCCTGTAGAATTTTTTGAATTCCTTCTTTACTACTTTTTAAAAGTTGTTCCTGAAAAAATAAATCACCACAAGTATAACCGGTGATACATAATTCCGGAAAAACTAAAATAGCTACTTCTTCTCTCTCTGCTTTTTTCATAAGAGAAACGATTTCTTCTACATTATAAGATACATCCGCTACTTTTAATTTAGGAACACAAGCTCCTACTTTCACATAACCATATTCTTTCATACAATATCCTCCTACTATTATTTTACCCCTCATATCTTTATCTTACTCTGTTTCCAAATATTTTGCATCTTTAATAATGCATATTTCGAATTTACCCCTTGAATCCATCCTTCCTTTAATAATTCGTAAGCTTCTTTTTGACTACATAAAAAGTAATGAATAAATTCCCCTTCATCTAGCATTTGCTTACTAATCTTTACGCAACCAGTTGCTAACACGATGGTGTTATAACTACTAGAACATCCTTCATCTTGATAAAAACCATCAATCACTTCTAAAGTTTCTGCTTGATAACCGGTTTCTTCTTGTAGTTCCCTTTGGGCTGCTAGGATTGGGGATTCCTCTTTTTCAATATAGCCAGCAGGAAACCCAATCCCAACTTGTTCTTTCGTATGAACTCTAGGTTCTATCACCATAATCCATTCCTGATCTTTCGTAATGGGAACAATGATTACTGCATCTCCATCTCTTTTATTTTTTAAAATCTTTTCTCTGGTAATTATTTTCCCATTATGGAGTTCATAATCTTTGACTTCCACTGTTAAAAAGTGACTAGATACATTTTCTTTTTCCATGACTCGCCTTGTTTTAAATTTATTGATAGATTCTTCTAATTCTATCTTCTTATCTTTACGCATGATATTTCCCTAGTTTCTTTTGATACTCTTTTTTTCTACTTTCTACTTTGTCTAATTCATCATGTAGCATCTTTTCTTTTTGAATTCTTAACTTTTCACTCAAATCAACATAATAAGTATGTGGATTATCAATATCAGTAATACGATCTGTTAACGTTTGATATTCCTGTTCACAATATTCTCTACTGAATTTTAAACTTGGTACGTTATAAACTAAGTCTCCATTTTCAAAAATCGGTACTTGTAATTCTCTTACACGATAATTAGAAATTTCTGTTTTCTTCCAAGGATTTTTATCATCAACTAAAGTATAGTGATTCGAATCGATTTCTTCATCATATACGGTAATCACATCTCCTAATACTTGATTGGTATCTTGATCATAGAAACGATAAACCTTTTTGTATCCAGGATTTAAAGTTTTTATACTATCAGCACTTACTTTAATACATGGTACTGGTTGATTATCTTTTTCTACTGCTACTAATTTATAAACAAAGTTTGCTCGATCCTTATTGGCAACAATATTATCTCCAATTCCAAAGGAATCGATTTCACTACCATTTTTTAATAGAGTATCTACTTGTTTGGCATCTAAGCCATTCGATACACAAATTTGAACATCCCCCATTCCTGCTTCCTGAAACATTTTACGAGCCATTTTAGTAAGATAAGTTAAATCTCCACTATCAATACGAATTCCTTTTAAGTGATAACCAAGTGGATCTAAGTATTCTTTTTGAAGACGAATGGCATTGATAATTCCACATTCTACATCATAAGTATCGACTAGTAATACTAATTCATTTTTATTAGGGGCAGCTTTGGCATAAGACAAAAAGGCATTATATTCACTTTCCGGATGAGATTGTACCAAAGCATGAGCAATAGTTCCGGTAATAGGAATACCATATTTTTTACCAGCTAGAGTATTACTTGTAGCACTACATCCTCCTAGGTATGCTGCTTTACTTTCAAGTAAAGTTGCATCAATTCCCCCACGAACACGTCTTGCACCAAATTCTGCTACTGGTCTATTTTTGGCTGCTTTGGTGATTTGTTTTGCTGCTGTTGCCGTTAGACTACCAGTATTAAAACAAGTAAGTAAAGCTGTTTCTAAAATCTGTGCTTCAATAATAGGAGCTTTAATAGTCATTACTGGTTCATTAGGAAATACTGCCGTTCCATCTGGTACAGCCCAAATATCTCCTGTAAATTTTAAATCTTTTAAATAAGTTAAGAATTCTTCTGTTAACTTTCCAGTAGATCTTAAATATTCAATATCAGATTCTTCAAAGTGAAAGCTTTTCACATAGTCAATTGCTTCTTTTAGTCCACATGCTATTTGATATCCACTTCCTACTACATTAGTACGATAGAAAACATCAAAGTAAGCAACTTCCTCTTTTCTTCCTTCCTGATAGTAAATATCACTCATCGTAAGCTCATATAAATCTGTCATTAACGTTTTATTTTCTTGTTCCATTTTCATTTCTTCCTCCTAATTTTTTTACTCTTTTAGCACCTTGTTGCTCTAATAATAAGTAAGCTGCATCACTGTATTTTTTTCTATCATGAATACCAGGAATCTCATAGGTTTCAATGGCATCTTCTTGCAATCTTACTTCTACTCTTCGATTTACTTGATCGAAATAATTCATCATAGAAATAACTCCATTTGCGATACAAATATCGGTACAACATCCTGCTATATCAAATTCTTTGATATTTTCTGCTTCATCCATCGTTTCGATAAAACCAGGTGCTTCACGAAAACTAGTACAGTTTTTCTCAAAGGATAAAATATTTTCTTGTCCTTCTAAATCTTTAAATTCATCCATTAATTCAGCTTCTTTGGTACCCTTCAAGCAATGTCTAATATCACCAAAACGTTGATGTTCTACCGAATCTAATTCATGACAATCTTTAATAAAGATAATCAGTTCTCCTTCTTTTTGATATTCTTGGATTAATTCTTGTTGTCTGTCGATTGTGTGTTCAATATAAGAATCTGCTAACCCTCCTTCTCTTACAAATCCATTTACCATGTCTACAATAATTAAACATTTTTGATAAACTTTTAAATTTTTCATAATTCCATTACTCCTTTTCTTTTTTCTTTATTTTTTGATTGAACAATTAAGCTTACACCATAAAACTTTGCTTCTTCGTTCAAGTGTTCAGCCATTCCATAGCCAGTCAAATGAGATTCTATTTCTGTACGATATGTCATCTCTTCTACCGTTAAGTTTTCCTGATCTAATACATATGTAAATGCTTCTTTGACCATTGGTTCCGTTATCATGATTTCGGAACTTATTTTTTCTCCTAAAATTTCACGCGTATGTTGGAATACATTTTTAACAACAACTTCCTCATAAGGATCCAAATTATATCCTGTTTGAATGATTTTAATAGTAGTGATTACTTCACCTTCCATACCCAGACATTCTTTGAAATAGAGTGTTAAAATTTTTTTCATTTGTTCTTCCGTAAAATTTATTTTCATATTATCCTTCTTTCTTTTTAACATTTTATTAAAAACATTGATTATTTTTTTAACAGATTTTTCTCATCTGTTATTAACATTATATTAATAACAAATTCTTTTGTCAACATTTTTTTGCAAAAAAATAAAAAAAGATATCAATCACTGACACCTTTTATTTTATCTTTTTCATTCGAATCACAAACGTGTTGATAACAGAAAGTAATGTAACGCCTACATCAGCAAAGACAGCTAGCCAAATAGAAGTATGACCAAATAAAGCAGATAATAATACGATTCCTTTTACGAAAATAGAAAAGAAAATATTTTGTTTGACAATTCTCTTAGTTAAACGAGAAATTAAAATAGCATCTTTTATTTTACCAATATCATCTGTCATTAACACAATATCACTAGCATCAATTGCGATATCACTTCCACCAATTCCCATCGAAATACCAAGGGTTGCTTCTTTCATTACCGGTGCATCATTCATTCCATCTCCAACAAACATCGTATTTCCTAATTGATTGAATTCTTTTACTTTTTCCACTTTATCCTGTGGTAATAAATTAGCATAGTATTCTGGAATTCCAACTTCTTTACAGATACTAGCTACAACTTCTTCTTGATCCCCTGAAAGGATGATTTGATTCATCTTTCTCTTTTGGAAAAAAGAAATTGTTTTCTTTACATTTTCTTTCAGTTCATCTGCTATCACAAGATAACCAAGATATTCTTTTTCAGTTGCTAGATAAATCATCGTACCTATTTTAGAAACGGGTTTTACGAAAATATTTTTTTCTTTTAAGAATTCTTCATTTCCTAAATAATATTTTTGATTTTGATAAATTGCCTCAATTCCTTTTCCACTGAATTCTTTAAAATTTTTAACTTTTTTCTCATCTATTTCTTTTTGATAACTAGAAACAATTGATTTCGCTATTGGATGATTACTATAACATTCACAATAAGCTGCAATTTCTAATAAATTCAAATTCTTTTTTTCACTTTTTACTTCTACTACTTGAAATTTTCCTTTCGTAATTGTCCCTGTTTTATCATAAGCAATTGTTTGAATTGTTGGAAGAAAATCTAATTCATTGGCACCTTTTACTAAAATACCTTCTTTACTGCATCTTCCAATTCCTTGAAAATAACCTAAAGGAGTAGATAAGACTAAAGCACAAGGACAACTCATTACTAAAAATACTAAAGCGTGATAAAAAGAATCTTGGATTTGTTTTCCTAATAATGCGGGAATTAACACGATTAAAATAGCTAGTGCTACTACAATAGGAGTATAAATTTTAGAAAACTTGGTAATAAATTTTTCTGTTTTGGTTTTCTTTTCTTGGGAATCTTCCATTAATTTAATGATTTTACTAGCAGTACTTGTTTCATAATTAGAAGTTGCTTCTATTACTAATACACTATCTAAGTTCACAAAACCACTTAAAACAGTATCTTGTTCTTTCACATTTCTAGGAATGGATTCTCCCGTTAAACTAGCAGTATCTACCATTCCCTCTCCTTTTTGAATAATTCCATCTAGTGGTATTACTTCTCCTGGTTTTACTTCAAACAAATCATTTAATTTTGCTTCTCGGGTAGCTACTGTTACAATTTTATTTTTCTTTTTTAAATGAATGATATCACTTCTTAAATCCATTAAAGAAGTAATACTATTTTTCGTTCTTTTTACTGCTAAATCAGATAAATATTCTCCTATTTCAAATAATAACATGACTACTACTGCTTCTAAATATTGTCCAATCACAAAAGCACCAATAGTAGCTAGAATCATTAAAATATTTTCATCAAAAAATTCTTTTTCTTTCATATGATGAAAAGCTTCTAAATAAATTTCACAACTAATTAAGATATAACTAGTAAGAAAACAAATAAGTCTTCCCATTTCTTTTTCTTGAAATAAAAAAGATAAAAGAATGAGAAAAATACTTAATAAGATGCGATATAAATCAGAACTCATTTTCTTCATTGTTCTTTCCTCTCCTTCATATGTTCTAATCCATATTTTAAAATAATATTAATATGCTGATCTGCTAAACAGTATGTTACTACCTGTCCTTCTTTTTTGGTAGATACTATATTTGCTAATCGTAATGTTTTTAATTGATGAGAAATCGCAGATTGACTCATTTCTAATGTTTCAGCAATTTCACCAACACACTTTTCTCCTTCTTCTAAGAGTGCTAAAATACGAATTCTAGTTGGATCTGCAAATATCTTAAAAAATTCACCTAAATCCATTAATATTTCTTTCTTCTCCATGATACTCTCCTTATTATATGAATATATGTTCATATATTCATTATATGTTAAAAAAAAGAAGAAGTCAATCCTTCTTTTATTGATTTACTTGATATGCTGCTGCATAAGAAACATACCATGTTACTGGATAAGTATAATTTCCGGAAGATGGTGTATCTAAATAGAAATAACCAAAGGAATTAAGAGTTAACCCCTCTCCTACTTCATAACCAGACTTTGTATATATAATATAATCTTCCCAATCTCCTGTTCCTTTATTATCTGTTAAAAATTTAAATTCAGACCCTTTACCAATATGATTACTTCCTATTCTTAAAATATATCCTTCTGGTATTTTGGCAACAAAATGATGTAGATATATTTCATTTAATTGTGGTGTTATTGGTTGTCGAAATCCTCCTAATCCAGGAACTACACTCCCTAAGGTAGTAATTTCTAAAACATTACTGGTTCCAAAATTAGTTTCCATACTTTTTTTCGATATTTGAACATTACTATTAGAAGCATTATTATATATTTCAAATCCATTTGTACTATCTTTTTTAGAATCTTGCTTATTTTGTAATGTAAAATCTGTTTCTCCTTCTACAAATTGATTATCTGTTGTTAAATTAGTGGTTGGTCCAAATTCTTGGGTAATCGGTAACTGATAAGTTCCTTTTACTACGTTACTATTAATATTTTTTTTTGTTGCTATCATTTGATCTACTAGATTAGAAGTTTCAGTTGTATAATTTACTGTTATTTTGGCATTTGGCTCTTTTGTTGTATCTGCAGCTTGATAAAACATATCAGCATATTGAATTCCATCAGAAATAATATTGATTGTTGTAGTTAAGTTATGACACATATAAAACATAGAAGCCATATTGGTTACATTTATAGTATTCCAACCATTTAAAGATAAAGTTGATAATTTATAACAACGATAGAACAGATGATTCATATCAGATACATGAGATACATCCCAAGTACTGATACCTTTAATGCTTACTAAATTTTCACAATGACTAAACATAGAAGCCATATTGGTTACACTAGAAACATCCCATTTGCTGAAATCTAATTCCTGCAAACTATTACAATCATAAAACAATCCATACATACTTGTTACCTTAGACGTATCCCAACTATTTAAATCTAACTCTGTTAAAACATTACATTCATAAAATATACCTTGCATGCTTGTTACCTTGGACGTATCCCAATTTCCAAATTTGATTGTTGATAATTTCTTACATCCACGGAAAATATAATTCATACTTGTTAAATTTGGCATATCCCAGCTACTTAAATCTAAAGTGGTTAATTGGGCACACTCATAAAACATAGAACTCATATTCGTTACATCTGTAGTATCTAATTTTTCTAATCCTTCTATTTTCGTTAAATTCGTAAATTTAGAAAATAAATAAGAACCATTTGGATCGGCATGGATTTTTCCATTTCCTTGAATATAGACTGTTTTGTTAGTTTTATCGTAATAAGCTATGACACTGCCATCTTCTATATCGGAAATATCCCAAGTTTCTAATCCTTCTTTTGGAATTAATTGGTTTTCTATCACAATATTGGTAATTTCTGATTTATATTTCCATAATTTCTCATTATAATTTTCTGAGCCTACTACTTGTAAAGTGGACCAATCTTTTAATGGGATAGACTTTCCTTTCTTTAACACTAATTGATTTCTGATAAATCCTCCTTCTACTCCAAAGGTAATGGTTTGATTCGTATTCTC
>CANRPT010000042.1 GCA_947632565.1 uncultured Bacilli bacterium
CATAACTATATTATATCAAAAAGGAATTCCGTTAGGAATTCTTAATGAAAAGTTTACTTTTCATTTTTTCTTGACAACAGAAACTCAATAATAAAGTCATTTGTTAAAAAGTCTATCCTCGTCACACTTTATGAACAAAATTTAAAAAAAACTTGTATTTTTTCCTAATTTTTAGTATAGTATATACATACCTTTTCGAGGAAATTGGCTTTATTCCGACCATTTCTTGGATAGAGGCAAATAAAAAAGGAGGAATAAATTATGGCTTTAACAAAAGAAACCAAACAAGAAATTATTAAAAAGTTTGCAAAAGATGAAAAAGATACTGGATCCTGTGAAGTACAAATTGCTATTTTAACAGAAGAAATTAAAGAATTAACAGAACATTTAAAAGTACATACACATGATCATCATTCTCGTCGTGGACTTTTAAGAAAAGTTGGACAAAGAAGAAATATGCTTAATTATTTAGCTAAAAAAGATGTTCCAAGATATCGTAAACTTGTAGAAGAATTAGGATTAAGAAAATAAATATTGATGATAGGCACTATTTTAGTAGTGTCTTTCTTTTTCAAAAGGGGGATTACAATGAAACAAAAAAACATTTATGTAGGAGTTTATGAGAATTGTCAAGAATCTTTGTTTTGTCAAATAGATGAAAATACCTATTATGATTTAAAAACAGAACAAGAAGTATCTTTTTTAGATTTGAAATTAGATTCTTTTGTACCTTATCAAAATCTTTTTAATTGTAAAAAAACAATTTCTAAATATTTGATTCAAATATATGAAACGGATAGAATGGAAGTAGTTACTTTAAATCGAGTATTTTTAGGATCTATTTTTCAAATAACAGATGTGACATCTCGTGTTATCTTGCAACAATCCAATGACAAGGAATTAACATATCAAAAAGAAAAAATTGGGAAGACCAAAATGATCCAAAAAAATGCTTTATTTTATTTTTTAGAAGAACAGGAAGATCTGGAAGATGTCACTTTAAAAGAGATGGAGACAGGAAAAATATTTTTAAGTAATTTTCTTTTTCAACCTGGTGTTTTCTATGTTCCTCGCTCTATCCCATATTTGAAACCAATTCAAGAAGAACTTTCTTTACCAGAAACTTTAGAAAAGAAAGAATTATTGTTTCAATATAGAAAGTATCGCTATTATAAGTAAGAGGGAATGTTATGAAAATAAAAAATTTACAGATTGGATCGATTTATCAGGTAAATTCAATTGAAGATTATGGTCCCAGAGAAATGGGTTGTTATTATTTTGCTCATACAAAAGAGTTAGAAAAATCTATTTTTTTAAAATGCAATGCATCTTCGATAGTAATGGATTTAAGAAGTGGTAAAAAATATCCAACATCCATCCGAACAGAAGAGAAAATTAATTTTTATTTTGTGAAAAATTTAGATTCAGAAACTGTTCCAAAAATGTTAAAGGATGCTGGTTATCAAAAAGAGGAGATTAGTAAACGAAAATTATTCAAAATCTTAAAGAAAAAAGGATGGATACAGTTTGAAAGTTAGAAATTTATATTTCGGAGATATTCGCTTAATTAGTAGAGTAGAAAATGTTATATTCTACTGTCCATATAACCCAATTACTTGTAGTTACTCTTGTGCTAATAAAACACTTTTTTACCGTATTAACAGAAAAAAAGTAACAGATCTTCTGTTAGGGGGAAAATACTTGATTGGAAGACCAGAAGAAGAAAAGGTTGGTATGGAATTTGCAGATCATTTAGAAAATCAGGAAATTAGAGAAATTTTACATCAAGCAGGGTACTATAAAGAAAATATTAGTAAAAAGAAATTGTTTAAAATATTAAAACAATTTTCTGAAGAAAAAAATCAAGGAGGTAACAAATGAAAAAAGTATTTGAATTTGATTTTAGGGGGAAAAAATTAGTCGTAGAACATGGAGAAGTAGCAAAACAAGCAGATGGAGCCGTTTTGGTCAGATATGGAGATACCGTTATTTTATCCACCGTTGTTGTGAGTAAAACAGCAAATGTTTTATCCGATTTTTTTCCATTAATGGTTTTATATAATGAAAAATTATATGCAGTAGGAAAAATTCCGGGAGGATTTATTAAAAGAGAAGGTCGTCCTACAGAAAAAGGAACTTTAGCTGCACGTATGATTGATCGACCAATGAGGCCAATGTTTCCGGAAGATTTTAAAAATGAAGTACAGATTGTGAATACCGTATTGTCCGTAGATCCTGATTATTCACCAGAATTAACAGCCATGTTTGGTTCTAGTTTATGTACTTGTATTAGTAAAATTCCTTTTGATGGACCAATTGCTGGTGTAAAAGTAGGATATATCGACGGTGAATTTATCATTAATCCTACTCCTGATGAATTAGAGAGAAGTGAATTAGATTTAACTGTTGCAGGTACCAAATATGCCATCAATATGGTAGAAGCTGGAGCAAAACAAGTATCCGAAGATTTGATGTTAAAAGCCTTGATGTTTGGTCATGAAGCAATTAAAGAGTTAGTCGCTTTCCAAGAAGAAATTATTGCTGAAATAGGCGAAGGAAAAATGGAATACGAAGTACTAGAATTAACGGATAGTCTCCGTCAAGAAGTAAGAGATCTTGCAGAAAAAGATTTAGATCAAGCTTTAAGAATTAAAGATAAGTTAGAAAAATATGCGAAAATCGATGAAATTAAAGAAAGCGTTGTTGAAAAATACACCAAAGAAAATGAAGATAAGTTAAAAGAAAAAGAACTAGTAGAACTCATTACAAAAGTAAAATTAATCTTAGAAGAAATCGAATATGAAATCTTTAGACAGATTGTGGTAAAAGAAAAAACAAGAGCTGATGGTAGAAAAATGGATGAGATTCGACCACTATCTACCGATATTGATTTGCTTCCTAGAACACATGGATCTGCTTTATTTACCCGTGGACAAACTCAAGCTTTAGCAATCACTACGTTAGGCGCTTTAGGAGAACATCAAATTTTGGATGGACTGGATATGGAAACAGAAAAAAGATTTATGCTTCATTATAATTTTCCCGCCTTTTCGGTTGGAGAAACCGGAAGATATGGAGCACCTGGTAGACGTGAAATCGGTCATGGTGCCTTAGGAGAAAGAGCTTTGTTACAAGTAATGCCATCAGAAGAAGAATTCCCTTATACCGTTCGTGTGGTATCCGAAGTATTAGAAAGTAATGGTTCTAGTAGTCAAGCAACAATTTGTGCTGGGTGTATGAGTTTAATGGCTGCCGGAGTTCCTATTAAAGCACCTGTTGCTGGAATTGCGATGGGATTAATTACGCATGAGGATGATTATACCATTTTAACCGATATTCAAGGAATGGAAGATCACTTGGGAGATATGGATTTTAAAGTGGCAGGTACCAAAGATGGAATTACAGCCTTACAAATGGATATTAAAATTAAGGGAATTACGGAGCAAATCTTAAAAGAAGCACTTGCTCAAGCAAAGAAAGCTCGTTTAGAAATTTTAGATGTGATTACCAAACAAATTTCAGAGCCTCGTAAAGAAGTAAGTAAATATGCTCCTAAGACAGAAATGTTCTATATTAAACCAGAAAAGATAAAAGATGTTATCGGTAGAGGGGGAGAAATGATTACCAAAATTATTTGCGATGCCTCTCATGTTACTGCTGTTACCGATATGAATGCTGTCAAAGTAGATTTAGAAGATGATGGTAGAGTAACAATTTATCACTCTGATAAAGAGATTATTGAAAAAACCAAAAATATGATTTTAGACGTAGTAAAAGAAGTAGAAGAAGGAGAAATCTATACAGCAAAAGTAGTAAAAATAGAAGATTTTGGCTGTTTCGTACAAGTATGGCCTGGCTGTGAAGGGTTAGTTCATATTTCAGAATTATCTCATAATCGTGTGAAAAAATGTGAAGATGTGGTTTCTTTAGGAGATGAAATTTTAGTAAAAGCAATTGGTTGTGATAAGAAAGGAAGATTAAATTTTTCTCGTCGTCAAGCTTTACCAAAACCACAAAAAGAAGAATAAAAAGAAAAAATGTAAATTTAATAGCATCCAAGCAGATACAAAATTTTTTGATAAAAAAAGAATTCATTAGAAGCAAGTTTTGCTTCTTTTTTCATACAAAATGGAAAAAAAGGAAAAGGTGAAAAAAACTTAATTTACATCCTTTCTTTTTCATGTTATAATTTTAAATAGAATAAGAGGGTGTTAGAATTGATAAAATTTTTTAGAGATACATTAGATGGTCCATTATACTATATTCTTGCGGTTATTTGTATCTTTTTTATAATGGCAATTATTGGCTTTTTAATGGAAAGAAAGAAATTAGAAAAAGAAAGAAAAGAGAAAACCGCAGTGATTGATCAACAGATTCCTATCACACCAATAGAACCTGTTACTGTAACCGAATCTCCAACAATAGAAGAACAATCCAAAGAAGAACCACAAGAATTTAGTGAAGTAAAAAGACCAGTAATCGATTTTAATGAATCAAGTCAAGAAAAATAGACATGGTATTTACTTACTATGTCTTTCTTTGCTATAATAAAATATAGGACGAAAGGATGAAAGAAAATGACTTTAGATAGTGTAATTACCATTATAAAAAAGATTTTAGATATCTCTTTAGTATGGTTATTTCTTTATTTTATCTTAAAAAATATTCGTAATAATGTTAAACTAACTTTATTATTTAAAGGAGTAGCAATTATTTTAATTTTAAAAGTAATAAGTGATTGGTTAGGATTAGTAACAATAGGATTATTGCTAGAATATGTAATTATGTGGGGGCCACTTGCTCTTATCATTATATTTCAACCAGAAATTCGTAATGTCTTAGAACAAATAGGAAAAACCCAGTTATTAGGACGACATAAAGTCTTAACAGTAGACGAAAGAGAACGTTTGGTGTATGAAATTATTACTTCTATTGAATATTTAAGAAAAGCAAGAATTGGAGCCTTAATTGTATTAGAAAGAGATATTAGTCTAGCAAACTATATTGAAAAAGCCAAAAAAATCTATGCAGATTTATCTAGTGATTTATTGATTTCTATCTTTTTTCCAAATAATCCCCTTCATGATGGAGGAGTAATTATTCAAGGAGATCGTATTAGTTGTGCAGGAGCAGTCTTTCCCACAAGTAACAGTAATAAAGTAAATAAAAAGTTTGGAACTCGTCATCGTGCAGCTTTAGGAATCACAGAAGAAAGTGATGCTATTAGCGTAGTGGTTTCTGAGGAAACAGGAAGAGTTTCTATTGCTGTAAAAGGAGAATTATTCTATAATTTATCTATTGATGATGTTAGAATGATGTTAATTGATGAATTAAGACCAAAACAAGAAGAGGATTTTCTTGATGAATTAGATGAGGAAGAAATTTATGAAGAAGATAAGTAAAAATATATTATTATTTTTTGATAAATGGTTGATTACTCCCATTACAAAATTCTTTTTACTCGTAACGGATTTTTTAAAAAATAATGGAAGAGAAATAGAAAAATTTATTAATAAAAAACAGACCTTAATCGTATTATCACTCATATTTGCATTTGGAGTATTCTTTATTGTAGATAAGAATTCAGATACTTTACTGAATAAAAGTGCAGAAGTTTTATATAATCAACCAGTAACTGCAGAATATAATAGTGAAGCTTATGTGATTGAGGGACTTCCTACTACAGTAGATATTACTTTAATTGGGAGAACTTCTGACTTATATCTAGCAAGGCAATATGCTTCTAATCTAAATGTATCTGTAGATTTAACAGGATTAACTCCTGGAAGTCATAAAGTAAAATTAAATTATAATCGTTCTCAAACCAGTAGAAGTATTGATTATAAATTAGATCCATCTACTGCTAATATTGTGGTTTATGAAAAAGTATCTGAAACAAGAGAATTAGATTCTGATATTTTACATAAGGATCATTTAGATTCTACTTTAATACTGGATAGTGTAGATTTAAATAGAAATGATGTTATTATCAAAGGTGCAAGTTATAAATTAAAACAAGTAGCTACTGTAAAAGCACTAGTTGATGTAGACAATATTAATAATCCAAAAGTTGGAACTTTTAGCTTAAAAGATATTCCTTTAGTCGCTTATGATGAAAAAGGAGATAAAATAGATGTGGAAATTGTACCAAGTACAGTAGAAGCACAATTAAAAATTACTTCTCCAAGTAAAGAAGTCGCTTTACAAATTATTCCTGTAGGAGATTTAGCATTTGGAAAATCAATTAAGGATTTATCTCCGTCTATTTCTAAAGTAACAATCTATGGAGAAGCTAGTATTATTAATGCTATAGAGTCGATTCCAATAGAAATAGATGTAAAAAATTTATCGAGTGATAAAACCTTTAATGTCAATATCCAAAAGCCAGCTGGAGTTCGTGAAATTAGTAATAAAACACTTTCTGTAAAAGTAACCTTAGATGATGTCATTACGAAAGAATTCCCAGATCAGCATATTTCAATTGTTAACTTAAATTCGAATTATAATGCATATGCTTTATCAAAAGAAGATGGATACGTTACCGTTGTTGTAAGAGGAAGTAGTGATGCTATTAATCAATTAGATCCAAATACGATTTCCGCAACAGTAGATTTAAGTGGATATGGGATTGGAGAATATGACGTAGAAGTGCAAGTACATGGAGATGACATCAAACTAAATTATGAATCTAAAACCAAAACAGTTCGTATTCGAATTGAAGAAAAATAAAGAAAGGCTGTAATGAAATGAAATAATTTCATTCAGTTCTTTTTTTGCTTTGAAAAAGGAAATTTTTCTTCTTTTAATAATTCATATTCTGGTATGAATTCAGATAATCTGTATATTATATCCAGCATAAAAATCCTGACTTGATTTGGAATAATAATCTTCCTTTAATACCATAGCTGTAAATAATTGTTGCTATTAAATTTTCCATTTTACTTTTGTTCAAAAATTCAATAAATTTATCATTTTTTTCAATTCCTTAGCACAATTATCTAGGATAAACGCATGAAAATTTGAATCATGTGTTTTTCTTTAATCATTGAACAATGTCTTTAGCATAATGAAAATTAACTTGTTATTTTATAAAGACATACAAAAAAAGTTGAATTTTGGAACATTTTTTGAAATCCAAAAAGCAACTATACTACGTAATATAATTTATTAATTTTATACATTTTTTGAAATTAAAATAAATAGACAATTTAATAGATATTAGAAATAAAACGATGAAATGCACATCAATTTGTTTTTAGGGTTGCATTCATTTTTAAAAGTGACGTTTCATGAGTTCATCTTGTGCTACCTATTGCATTTTTTAAATAATTTTCGTAATTTGTAAACACCGTTTTCGACTTTTGGAAGCCTTTCTGGTTCTTGTTGAACATCAGATTTTGATGGTTCAGGAGCATTTTCAAATTTATGATTACTAGAAAACTGTAGTACATCATCAATTGTTGGTTCTACAATATTTATGGGACTAGATGTTAATCGAAACTTATCTTTTTCAATAAAATCAATTCTAAACCATCTTAAATCAAACTTGCCATCTTTCACAGTTAATAGCATATCAGAATATTTTGCAAAAAGGACCGGTCCATAAATTTTAAAATCTCTTATTTCATCAATTGTTTTTGGAACAATTGCCTTTTGGTAATTTTCCGTAGTATCATTTTCAGGATTTAGAATTCTAGCAATATTATAATCTCCTTTTCTACTTCTTAATTCCATTTTAACTATTTCATTATCACTTGGAATGACATTTTTGCCAATATGAATTTTATCTTTATCATTCCTTGCAAATAATATTCTTCCATTTCTATTTACAACATACATTGAATCATAATTACTACTATCAAATATTTTTTCTATTTCATATCTATCTAATTCTACAGAATCTTCTATTGCATACCTTTCATCAACTGACAAAGATTCTTCTAACCATAAGGCTCTATCACTACCTTTAAAAAAGTAATCTTTGTGAAAAAGAAAACCTCCTACTGAACCTCTAAAATTCAAATATGTCTTATTGTACTCAAATAGTTCAGTGAAATGCTGCCAATCATTTTTTTCTTTTTCATGGTAAGGAAACAAATTTCTACTTGGATGATTAGCATATTTATTGACTAAAACCTTATCTCCAACTTTTAATAATATTATCTCATCTGTACTTACAATAAAATGGCAAACATCAGTATATGGCATAAGTTGTACTAAATTTCCTACACAATATTTTTTATCGATTGCTTGAATCATTGTATAAACCTCCCTCTTGATACAAGTATTATAACACTTCTTACTGATTATTGTTAGATATATCACTAAATTTCCAGGAGAGTTCTCTGAGGGGACTACAAAATAGGAATTTTGGTGTTAAAATAATACACGTAATACATCTTCTTCCATCAATTAGATTGCATCACAGTCGCATTAGCAATTATGATTTCTAACGTTTTTTAAATTTTAGGTAAAAAAAAGAACTGAATGAAATTATTTTATTTCATTACAGCCCTTTATTCGTAATTATTGAATAATAAACTTATATCAATAATACCTGATATTCCTACTAGAACATATACAATTTTGGTAATAACATTATCTGTTCCAAATAATGTCTCTACTAGGTTAAAATCAAATAGCCCAATAAGTCCCCAGTTGATTGCGCCTATGATAATTAAAGCTAGAGCTACTTTTTGTATTGTTTGCATAATATCCTCCTTTTCCTATTTCAGTATTATGATAATCATTTTTACAGGAAATATTCATGAATAATGTAATTTTTCATTCATAGGATTAAATGAAGGAAAAGAGGAGTGAATATGAAAAAGTTTTTTTTAATTTTTATGATGGTATGCTGTTTTTTTGTAACAGGTTGTTTTGGTAGCAAAAAGGATAATGTTTTCAAAGATATTTTAGAAAAATATCAGAATTTAAAAGCTTATGAATTAACAGGAGATCTAGAGATTGTTAATAATGATGATGTCTATAATTACGATGTAAAAGTCATTTATCAAAAAAAAGATAAATACTATGTAAGTTTAAAAAATAGAAGTAATAATCATGAACAAATAATTTTAAAGAATGAAGATGGAGTTTATGTCTTAACACCTTCTTTGAATAAAAGTTTTAAATTTCAGAGTGATTGGCCATACAATAATTCTCAAGTTTACTTAATTCAATCAATTTTAGATGATATCACAAATGATCAAGAAAAAAGTTTAGTAAGTGATGATAATGGTCATCTATTTACAACAACAGTGAATTATCCGAATAATCGTAGATTGGTAAAACAGACTGTATTATTTGATCAAAATTTAAATTTAAAAAAAGTGAGTGTATTAGATGAAAATGATGTTAGTCAAATGACAATGACATTTCTAACCATCGATACCAATCCAAATATCAATAATGATACCTTTGATTTAAATCAAATTATGGGAACGGAAGAAAATAATAATACAGAGAATAATACTAACACAGAAACTCAAACAAGTACACTAGAAGATGTTGTTTATCCACTTTATATTCCATTAGGAACTGTACTTACCTCAGAAGAAAAAATAGCGAAATCAGACGGAGAAAGAGTTATTATGACATTTGAAGGTGAAAAACCATTCCTTTTAGTAGAAGAAACTGCTTCTATTGAAGAAGAATTTTCTATTATTCCAACTTATGGAGAACCATATTTATTAATTGATACTGTAGGAGCATTAACAGATAGTTCGATTACTTGGAGTAGTAATGGAGTAGATTATTATTTAGTATCTGATGTAATGAGTCAGGACGAATTAATCGATATTGCTAGAAGTGTGAATGTAGTACCAAATATGAAATAATTGTTTAGAATCGCTTTATTCTAAACATTTTTCTTTCTTTTTAAATTAGAACGTGCTATAATAATCTCGTGGTGATTTACATGAAAAAGAAAGTTCAAAATAGAAAGTTATATAAAACGGGAAAGAGTAATGAAATGGAATATACGAAAATCATTAAAATTTTTGTGGTAGTAGTTCTCATTCTAGCAATTACTTATTTTGCTACTGCGATTGCAACAGGGGAAATAAAATTTGGAAAGAAGAAAGAAACAGAGAAAGAAGAAACCAATATTCAATATGAAGAGATTATTGCAGGCCAAGTACTAAATCGTAAAGATTCTGAATATTATGTATTATGTTTTGATTTCACAGATACATTCTCTAGTTATTATTTATCTTTAAAAGATTCTTATACCGAAAAAGAGGATAGTTTACCAGTTTATATTCTTGATTTAGAAAAATCTTTTAATCAAGAAATTGTATTAGAAGAAGGAGAAGATTATCAACAAAAACCATCTAATGTTTCAAACTTAAAAGTAAATAATCCAACACTATTAAAAATAAAAGATCATAGAGTAACAGAAAGAATTACTGGAACAGACGATATTTTAAAATTTTTTGAATCTTAAAACAAATAATGCCTATGAACAGGTAGTTCATAGGCAAAATTACTAAAAAAAGAATTTTTTCGCTAGAAAATACTTGCATTTATTAACAAAATATAGTAAGATTGAAATGTTCACAGATGAAATGGGCTTGTAGCTCAGGTGGTTAGAGCGCACGCCTGATAAGCGTGAGGTCGATGGTTCAAGTCCATTCAGGCCCACCATTTAGAAAAAACCTTATCAAATAAGGTCTGTGATACAAAAAAGTAAGATGAATTATCTTGCTTTTTCTTTTTTTTAAAATGTAATTGGAAGTAAAATACTAATAGTTATCGAATTTATTGGTAACAAATGGGTAACAAAAATATCGTTTTATCTAATGTTTAAAAGAATAATAAGATTTTGTGGTCAGAACACAAGCCTGATAAACATGAGTTCAATGGTTCAAGTTCATTAAGTTATAAATAACGAAGAGTAAATTTTCTCTTTTTTTGTTTTCAACAGAAAAAAAGAGTAAATTAGTTTAAAAAAGAAAACTTTATAAAAATTAAGAATAAAAAAGGTCATAAAGTTTTTT
>CANRPT010000043.1 GCA_947632565.1 uncultured Bacilli bacterium
TTAGTTATTGCTGCAACTGATGGACCTATGGCACAAACTCGTGAACATATCTTACTTGCTCGTCAAGTTGGAGTACCAAGAATGGTAGTATTCATGAACAAATGTGATATGGTTGATGATGAAGAATTACTAGAATTAGTAGAAATGGAAATTCGTGATTTATTAAACGAATACGGATTTGAAGGAGATACTACTCCAATCATTCGTGGATCTGCATTAAAGGCTCTTGAAGGAGATCCTAAGTATGTAGAATCTATCAAACAATTAATGGATGCAGTTGATGAGTGGATTCCAACTCCAGAACGTGATACTGATAAACCATTCTTAATGAGTATTGAAGATGTATTCACGATTACTGGACGTGGAACAGTTGTTACTGGACGTGTTGAACGTGGACAATTAAAACTTAACGATGAAGTTGAAATCGTTGGTATCAAAGATACACAAAAGACTGTTGTTACTGGAATTGAAATGTTCCGTAAACAATTGGATTTTGCACAAGCTGGAGATAATGCTGGAGTATTACTTCGTGGTATTTCTCGTGAACAAGTTGAACGTGGTCAAGTTCTTGCTAAACCAGGAACTGTTACACCTCATACAAAATTTGAAGCTGAAGTTTACGTTCTTACTAAAGAAGAAGGTGGACGTCATACACCATTCTTTACAAACTATCGTCCTCAATTCTATTTCAGAACTACAGATGTAACAGGAGTAATTACACTTCCTGCTGGAGTTGAAATGGTTATGCCAGGTGATAATGTTAGTATGACTGTTGAATTAATTCACCCAATTGCCCTTGAACAAGGTACTAAGTTCTCTATCCGTGAAGGTGGACGTACGGTAGGTGCTGGTTCTGTTAGCAAAATCGATGCTTAATTTTAAAAACCAGTTATCAAATTCCTAAGAAAATTTCTTGGGAATTTTTCTTTTTGGGGTATAATAAAAATAGGTGGTATTATGAAAAAGAAAAAATATAAAGTTAAATGGTCTCGTATTTTTCTGGTTTTTTTATTTTTAGGAATTACTGTTTATTTTTTGATACAGACATTTCATAATGATTCTAATCGTGATATTTTATTAAAAGTTGGATATTCTCAGGAAGAGGTGACAGAATTAAGAAAGAAACTTTCTAATATAGAAATAGAAAAATTAGCTGAGCAGTCTTATCTTTCTTATTTAACTGATTTATTAAAAGAAGAAGAGTATCATTCTGAAAATTTATTTTCTTATATTGATTATATTTCTCAAATAGATGCAGATTATTCTTTAAAAGATGTGGTTTATTTCGTAAATAGAAAAATTTCTTATCCTTATTCCCAAAAATTAGTAGATGTGATTCATCAAGATTATTTTATTTTATCTAGATTAGATCGTTATATGCATTATCATAGTGATGATGCAAAAGAAATCGTTACGAATGTGAATAGTGATTTGGATTATGAATTTTATACCAATATTCAGAAGACAGATACTTCTAAGGATACATTATTGATAGTCAATAAATATTATCAATTAGAGAAAGATTATCATTATGGAGATTTAGTAGTAATGGATTCTCAGTATGATAATAAAAGTGGAAGTAGATTAAGTAGTGTTGCTTATGAAGCTTTTAAAAAATTAGTAGATGATGCAGAAAAGGAAGGATACCATATTCGTAATAATTCTGCTTATCGTAGTTATGCTACTCAAAATAGTCTTTATCAAAATTATAAAAATGCAAATGGACTTGAATGGGCAGATAAATGGTCTGCAAGACCAGGTCACTCCGAACATCAAACAGGTTTAGCTTTAGATGTAGGTGAAAAAGAGCATACTAACTTAAATGATTTTGTGAATAGTAAAGAATTTATTTGGATGAAGGACCATGCTCATCTTTATGGATTTATTTTACGATATCCCGAAGGGAAAGAGTATTTAACAGGTTATGGATATGAACCATGGCATTATCGTTATGTAGGAATAGAAGTAGCGACTTATATCTATGAACATCAAATTACTTTTGAAGAGTATTATGCATATTTTATTAAGGAAAGTTAATACTAAAAATGGTGATGGTTATGAAGAATAATAATTTTAAACATTATTATTTACTAGGTAAACATTACTACAATGATGTTTTACAACATCAAAAAAGGAGTTAAGTTAGCTCCTTTCTTTTTGGCTTTTCTTCTTTTTTGGTGTTTAGATATTCTTGCTTATAGATCATTAGCATTCTTTTTTTATCGATAGCAGAAATCGTATGGTCGAAAAAAATATCATCAATGAGATCCAAAGATTCTGATTTTTCCGTTTGAGGAGAGGAAAAAGATGGTTGCATTGGTTCTTTCTCTTTTTTTTCTTCTCTTTTTTTCTTTTTCTTATCCTCATATAAGAGAGATACTAAAATACTAGAGGAAACACCAAATGGAAGAATTGTTAGCCAAGTAGTAGGATATAAAGTAACGATAATAACTGAAATCAATAAGATTATTCCTGCTAGCATCCATAGTTTTCGTTTTAATTTTAAAATTGAAAAACACCTCCTATTTGGAACAATTTTTTCCCTGGTAAGTTTCTCTTTTTACCATTTCTTTATCAATATCATTGAGAACGCAAAATTTTTTTAAAAGCCATTTTGGTTCTATTAAATCTTCTTTTACTGGATCTCCTGTAATCCTATGAATGACAATTTCTGGTCTTAATCTTTCTAACTGATCTATCACAATATCAATATATTCTTCTTTTGTTAGAATATGAAATTTTTGTTGTTTATATATTTTCGCTAAAGGAGTATCTTGGATTACATGAAGCATATGTATTTTTATTCCTTGAATATCTAATTGATTTAAGTATTCTACTGTTTCTAGCATCATTTCTTTTGTTTCATTTGGAAGACCATTGATGATGTGAACGACTACATTAATGTTTCTTTCTCTTAATTTTTTAACCATTTCTTCAAAACAAGCTAAATCATGACCTCTATTAATGAATTGAATCGTTTTTTCATGAATACTTTGGAGACCTAGTTCAATTGTTAAATAAGTTCTTTTCGAAAGTTCTTCTAAGTAGTCTAAACATTCTTCTGTTATCGCATCTGCTCTGGTCGCAATATTTAAACCGATTACTTTCTCTAAAGCTAAAATTGGTTCATATTTCTGCTTTAGTACAGCAACATCGGCATAGGTATTGGTATTTGCTTGAAAATATCCTATGTAAAGAGTGTCTTTCCATTTCTTTTCCATCATTTTTTGTACTTCTTGAAATTGAGTAACAACATCTTTTTCCTTGCTACCAGCAAAATCTCCACTTCCCAGTTTGGAGCAATAAATACAACCACCAAATCCTTTAGTACCATCTTTATTTGGACAAGTAAATCCGGCATTTAAACTAATTTTTGCTACTTTTGAATGAAATTTTTGTTTATAAAAGTAGTCGAGAGTGTGATATCTCTTATTCGAATCACTATACTGAAAAGGATTTTTCATGTCATCACTTTCCTTTTCCTTATTTTATCATTTTTTCATGAAATTTCGACAAAAAATTTAGAATAGATTGCTTTTTTTGGAAATAAACTATATAATGGCAATAATAGGTGGTGTAGAAAAATGGAGCAAAATGAATCAAATTTGAATAAGAAACAAAATCATAAAGTAACAATCTTTGCTTGTCTTTTATCGGTTATTTCTATTGGATTATTAGTTTTTGGATTTATGGCAGTTTCTAGCGATAAAGTTGTCATGTTACAAAGTGTTTCCAATTTAACCAATAAATTAGACCAGTTATTAGATTCCGATGAACAAATGGAATTATTAGATAAGATAGCTAGTAATGATAATGTAGGGGTTCGTTATAACATGAGTTTAGAAAAGGGAGAAGAACAATTTCGTATTTCTATAAATTCATTACAAAATAAAAAAGAACAAAGAAGTCAGTTGGATCTTACTCTTGCTAATTTACAAGAAGAATTGTTGGATGCTAGTATCATTACAGATCAAAATCGTCTTCATTTCTTTGCTGAAAATATTACGCCAAAATACTATTTTACAACTCTTCAACAAGAAGCTCATTCTTCTTCCTCCTTTGGAGGTAAAGATTTTAATAGGTTTTTAGAAATATTAAAAGAAGCTATTAATAATTGTATTGAAGAGGAAAATATTCAAAAATCAAAGACTACGATTTCTTATCAAGGAAAAGAGAAAAAGGTAAATCGATTAACTTATGAAATTACAGATGAGACCATAAAACGTATCATTCAAAATTTTTCTAATAGTTTAAAAAATGATGCAAAATTATTAGAAAATGTTGCTTCTTGTATAGGAATATCAGAGGATGAAATTCTTAGTTTTTTAGATGATTTTGCAAATAGTATTTCTAGTATCAATTCCGAAGAAAAACTATATTATAATGTTTATTATTATGGCTTTAACAAGATTGTTTTATATGAACTAACTTGTGGTGATGTTTCTATTCAATATCAAGTAGAAGAAAAAGAAATCATCCATTTCATGATTGGTAAAGAAGTTGTTTTTTCTGTAGAAGTTCAAAAAAATAATAATCAACATGAATTTCAGGGGTATTTCCAAATGGATGGTACACAAGTTCCATTTCGAGGAACTGTTAAGCAACATGAATTTGTCACTTTTATAGAAGTCGATGACGACGTTATTCAATATTCTATTCAAGATACAGAATTTGTAGAACAGCAAAATCATTATCAATATCAAGTCACATTTTCCGTTACCACTACTAGTAATTCTATAGAACAAGAACTTATGAAAGCTGTTATCCATCAAGAAATTTATTTTGATGAAAAAATTGATGTTTCTAAAATTGATTATAGTATCGATATTGCCGAAATTTCGGAAGAAGAAATGTTAGAAATTTCTGAAAATTTCAAAAATCATCCATTGTATCAATTTATTCAAAATTTAGATTTTGAAAATCAAAGCTTATAACTTTTTATGTTAGAGCTTTTTTTTTGAAATAAAATGTGTTATGATAAATACAGTAAAATGAATAATAGGGTGATAGAATGAAAGAAGCAAATGAAATATTAGAAGAAACTAAATCAACGATTCCTGAAATACCAGACCATCCTAATTTGGAAACTGTATCAGCCAATAAAGAAAGTGTCATTACGAATCAAAATCCTCTTATTACAGATTCTAAAATGGTTTTAAAAGGAGAACATTATCGTATTAGTGTATTAACAGAAAGATTACTTCGTTTAGAATATAGTCCTGATGGAGTTTTTAATGATTATGAAACACAATTAGTTCGTTTTCGAAATTTTCCAAAACCAGAGTTTACGGTTACGGAAGATAATCGTTTTTTGGTCATTCGATCTAAATATTTTACTCTTTCTTATACGAAAGAAAAAAATTTTGATGGTGGGAAAATAGTTCCACAATCTAATTTAAAAGTAGATTTAAATAACTCTGATCATAGCTGGTATTATCATCACCCAGAAGTACGAAATTATAAAGGCTTATTTGTTTCTTTAGATGGAAATGAAGTAGATGCAAAGGCTAGAAATGGGCTCTATTCTGTAGATGGATTTGCTTCTTTAGATGATAGTAATACTTATATTTATGATGAAAATCATTATCCCAAAAAAAGGGAGAAAAAGGGAATTGATTTATACCTATTTATCTATGGAAAAGATTTTCAAGATGCCTTAAAAGATTATTTTCGATTGACTGGTTATCCTGCTATGATTCCTAGGTATGCTTTAGGAAATTGGTGGAGTCGTGATTTGGAATATAAAGAGGAAGAAATTTTAGAAATTGCGAATCACTTTGAAAAAAGAGAAATTCCTTTATCTGTTTTACTTTTAGATGAAGCGTGGCATCCAACTAAATTAACGGATGGTACAAAACTTTCTACTGGTTATAGTTTTCATAAAGGACTTTACCCTAATCCTACCAATCTAATAGAACAATTACATCAGAAAAATATTAAAGTAGGTTTAAACTTTAATCCTGTACAAGGAATATATCCATTCGAAGTGCATTATCAAGAAATTGCTTCTTACTTTAAAGTAACCGATAATAAAATTATATCTTTTGATCCATTGAATCCAGCTTTATTAAATGCTATTTATCAATTTATGATTTCTCCTTTAGTAAAAATGGGAGTAGACTTTTTTTGGAATGATATGAAGACCAATGAAATCTCTTTAGATGGATTGTGGTTTTTAAATGAATCATTATATACAAATCCAAATACAAATTCTAATGTACGGAAACTCATTTTAGCTCGTAATGCTTTACTTGCTTCTCATCGTTACCCTATTCAATATACGGGGAAAACTTTAGTAGGATGGGAAATGCTAAAAAAGATACCAATGATTCAAGGACAAGCTAGTAATATTGGTGTCACTTGGATTAGTAATGACGTAGCTGGTAATTATGGGGGAATTGAAGAAGAAGAACTTTATATTCGTTCTATTGAATTAGCAACCTTTGGACCTATTTTAAGATTTCATGCTCCTCGTGGAAGATATTATCGTAAAGAACCTTGGAGATGGAATGCTAGAACTTTAGAAGTAATTGATCATTATTTAAAACTTAGACATCGTTTAATTCCATATCTTTATTCTAAAGCTTATTTTTATCATAAAGAAGGAGAATTAGTAATTCAACCGCTTTATTACGATTATCCATGGGTTTATGATGATAGTAACTATCAACAAGAATATTATTTTGGTGAGATGTTAATTTCCCCTATTTTAACGAAAAAAGATAATTTGATTAATCGTACCATTCATAAATTCTTTATTCCAGAAGGTATTTGGTATGATTTTAATACCGGGAAGAAATTTCCTGGAAATAAACAATATATTTCTTTTTTCCGAGATGAAGATTATCCAGTTTTTGTAAAAAGAGGAGCAATTGTACCTTTAAATAATACCAATCAATTAAACTTTACAGGAAATCCTGATTCTTTTGAAATTCATATTTTTCCTGGAGAAAATAGTACCTTTAATTTGTATGAGGATAAGGATGATCAAGAAGAAAATCATTTAATTACTCAAATTGATTATAACTATTTACCAAGTAATTATACTGTTATTATTCGTACTTTGGAAGGAAAGCGTGGAGTTGTTTCAGATTATCGTAATTATAAAATTCGTTTCCGTAATACCAAAAAGGCAAATACAGTTTTTGCTTATTTTAATGATACACAAATTAAAACGATTAGTTATGTTGATGATGCAGATTTTATTGTTGAAGCAGAGCATGTTCCTTCCATCGGACAATTTACTTTGAACTGTAAAGGAAAAGATATTGAAATTGATGCGATTCGTTTAATTAATGATGATATCGATAGTATTTTATTGGATTTACCTATTAATACGGTGTTGAAGGAAAAAATATCTTCTATTATGTTTAGTGAGTTACCAATCAAAAGAAAAAGGATTGAAATTAGAAAATTAAGAAAGTATAATTTAGGTAGAGAATATATTCATTTATTTTTAAGATTATTAGAATATATTGGAGAAATTTAATTAAAAGTAGTAGGAGTGTTCGTATGTTACAGTCTATAGAAGATATTATTTTAAATGAAATAAAAATTCAAGAAGAAGAAACAGGAAGAAGTTATCATTTATGGACAAAGGAAGAAAGACAACAGGTGATTATGTCTATTTTTCTAAAATATGGTAATGGTGAAAATCACCAGATAGAAAGCTTTCAATCTTTAGAGTATGTTAATAATCTCATTATGAATCGTGATATTATGTCACTTTTTATTCATCCAGTAAATCGTACTTCTCGGGCACCAATCAAAGTAAAAAGAAATTAGTACTTTTATTCATACCATTGATTTGGTATGAATTTTCTTTTCCATTTAAATTATTTATGCTATACTTAATTTAATAAAATATGGTATTTAAGTTCGATAATAAGAAGCTATCAGAATAACCTTGGCTGTCCTTTTCGAAGGACATTTTTATATTGTTGAGTGGTACTTGATTTTGAATACTTTCATCTAGTTCTAAACGAATTTGATACTTGGCGGTAACATTACCAGTATTCGTAACTGTAAACTCATAAGGAGTAGTTTCTAAGCCTTGTTGATTGGTCATTGGATAGGCATTTTCCATATGAATGGTATCTGTTTTCTTTTTGTATTCTACTTCTAAATTACCAGTATACATCACATACTGTTTTCCTTTGGCAGTAGTCGTTAAATAAGAATAACTAACTCCTACAATTCCTAAAAATAGAAAGACAAATAAAATACTAAAAATGAGATAAAAATATTTCTTTTTTAATTTTTTCATTTTGCGAAACTCCTTTTCTTATTTAGACAATTTAAAATTTTATTAGTTTCTAAGTATCGAACTTAGAAACTAATTTAGTATTTACAAAAAATATTTTAATTCAGCCAGGAGAAAGTCATACCTATGGAATGAAATTATGGATCGATATTAATGCAGGAAATGAGATTCAAGGGAAAACTTTTAGTGCTCAAATTGTAGTAGATAGTATTCAAGAATTAGCAGATAACTATCAAGTGGATACGAGGCCAATTCTAACGTTAAAAGAAGGAACATCGAATATGAACCTAAAGGTAAATGATTCTTATGAAGAATTAGGGGTAGAGAGAATAGAAGATGACCAAGAAATATTTACAAGTAGTGATGTAGTAACAACCATTGAATATTTTGATGGAACAAATGAAGAATTACAGACAGTAGATAAAGTAGATACTACTCAAACAGGAGTTTATTATATCACTTATCAAGTAACTGATAGAAGTGAGAATATAGGACAAGTAGTAAGAGTAGTAACCGTAAATAGTGGTACTCCTCCAAGTATTACATTAGTAGGAGATGCAACAATTACTTTAGGACAAAGAGATTATTATAAGGAACAAGGGGCAACAATAGATGATGTGAATCAACTAATTACCATAGGAGAAGTAAAGACAAAAGTAATAGGAACCTATACTGTAAGATATATTGTGATAGATCAAAATAATCAAATGAATAGTATAACAAGGACTGTTTATGTAGAAAAACCATATCAAGAAGAACTATTAAGTGGAGCATATCCAGAACTAACAGACAACTTAATCCCAGTAACCATAGAAGAGAATGGAACTGTAAAACGAGCAAGTACATTATCAACTTGGTATTCTTATCAAGAAAAAGAATGGGCGAATGTAGTCGTATTAAAAGATGAGAATGAAGAATATGAAAACAATGAGGTAATACCAGAAAATGCAATTGAAAGTTATTTTGTATGGATACCAAAATATAAATATCAGTTATGGGATTTAGGAAAGTACGATAATGTTTTAGCAGAATTGGATGAAACTAAGCCTCATGCAATATCCATTCGTTTTGGTTTAGATAATACTTCTGATAGTAATAGTGGAGAATGTACAACACCAGGAGTAGCAGGAGAGACAGGTTCCTGTAAAATAAATGATTATATGACACATCCAGCCTTTTTAGCATTTGGAGGAAAAGGCTTTTGGGTAGGAAAGTTTGAAACAGGATATGAAGGAGCCACAACACCACAAGAAGCCAAAATCAACCAAGCAAATTCGGAGAAAATTATCATTAAACCTAATGTTTATAGTTGGGGAGGTATTACAGTAGGAAATGCTTTTCAAGCATCCTATAATTATTTAAGAGATTTAGAAAGCCATATGATGAAAAATACAGAATGGGGAGCAGTAGCTTATTTAAGTCATTCACAATATGGAACTTGTACAGACAATCAATGTAATGAAATTAGAAAGAATAATAATCTAGCTAATATCACAGGGTATGCAGCAACAGAAGAGTCAACAAAATGGTATAATAGTGGAGTAGATATGGAAGGAAATCATGTAGAAAATACCACTCAACAAGATGGAACATATACCATTGGTTATTTTTCTTCCCAAAATCAAACAACGAATCAATTAGCTTCTACTACCGGAAATAAAACAGGGGTTTATGATATGAGAGGAGGATATTGGGAATATGTAATGGGATATGCAATAGGTGCAACTAATGATGAAAGTGAGATACTTTCTATCTACCCAGATTTTCTTATTGATGAAAAATGGAATAAATATTATGATCGTTATACTTCTCAATCAAACACTCAATATAGTAATCGAATTTTAGGAGATGCAACAGGAGAGATGGGACCATTTGGAATTGAACGAGATAATAAAAATCGAAATAAAAGTAGCTGGTATAGAGATTATGCTGACTTTGTAAGTTTGGTTGAACCATGGTTTATTCGTGGAGGTTCCTGCTACCATGGTGTGGAATCTGGCTTATTTACACTAGATAGCTATGTTGGTAATGTATATAATGGTTTCCGTCTCGTTCTAACACCATAATAACAAAAAAGAGAAAGTTTGTTAGTTTTCTAACATTCTTTCTCTTTTAGATTTTGAATCTCTGTTAGTGATAAACCAGTTGCTTTGGAAATATCATCGGGCTTGATACCAAGTCCTAATAAATTTCTTGCAATTTCCGCATTTCTTTGTGTAATACCTTGTTTTAATCCTTGCTCTAACCCTTTTTCTAACCCTTGTTCTAGGCCCTGTTCATGTCCTTCTTCATAAGAATCTTTTCGTATGGAATTCTCTTCTTTCTTTCTCACTGCTTCATGATCATAAGCATAAATAAACTCTTCATCCATCGCTAATCTCTCCAATTCTTCGATAATTTCTAAATCTCTGGAATTCTTCGTAGCTTTTCTCATCTCTTCATAACTTTCTTTTTGAAATAAAGAAAGTCTGATATCAATTTCATTATTATCATAACATAAATCTTGAAATTC
>CANRPT010000044.1 GCA_947632565.1 uncultured Bacilli bacterium
AATAATCTAACAAACAAAGGTAAACTTTGTTTGTTACCAATATTATAAATCGGTATCATTTTAACTAATGATTAACACCATTTTTTATTAACAGCTTTGTATTTTTCTTAATAATTCTTGAAAACACGCAATATGTTTTTTCTCATCTTCTATAATTCGATATAATAATCTTTGAATACAAGAATCATGAATTAATTGAATATGATTTAAATAGTTTTGAATCGTTTTCTCTTCTATAAAAATATCATATACTAAAGAATCAGATAAATTTGTTTGATAATTTAGAAAATTACTGCTCCAATTTTGATATCCTAAACAAGAATCAAAATAATGAAATTCTGGTTTTCCACCTAATAAAGTAATTGTTTCTCCCAATAAATTTAAGTGTTTCATTTCTACTATCGCTATTTTTAATAGAACTTCTGAATATTCTTGATTAATAGAAACATCCACTGTTTTTTGATAGATATATTGTGTAATTGCTGTTAACTCACTGATTACTCCGCTATAATCTTCTAATAATAACATGACATAATAAGGATTTTTGGCTTTTACTTCTACCTTTGGATAAGGACAATTTGCCTGATATTCCATTTTCTCACCTAATTTAATCTATTTCTAAAAATAATAAAATATGAAAAAAGCATCTAGCTATCTAGATACTCTTCATTTACTTCTTGATCAATTTGTTCTTCTATCTTTTCTATCTCTTCGTTATCTGCATCATCCATAATTACTTCCCAAGGATCCTCTTCCTCATCATAAGAAATTTTTACCTTGACATCTCCGACAATTTCAATACCAAGTTCTTTTTGAATGGTATATTCAATTTTACCATCTACGATTTCTGCTCTCGTACAAGAAGGTTGTTTTAAACTACGAATAATGATATCCTCATTCGTAATATCACTATCATCTTTTCTTGGGACATTAACCTCTTCTAAATAATTTGTAGTTTCTCTCACAACTTCTGTTTTTGTATCATTTACACAAGAATACCAGATATTGACATCATAGCTACCTTCAATATTGATTTTATTACCATTTTGATATCCCCTAAAAGTATGATTGATTACCCAACATCCTAAAATCGTTGTTGGCACACAATCAGGAGTTACTGCTTTTGTCGTAGTAAAAGTTTTCTTTCCTTTTCCAACAACTGCTTTCGTTACTATTTCACGTGTATTAGCCATCCTATCCCTCCTCTAATTTAATGTATGCTACCTAGGACAAATGTTTCCTAAAATTCAAGTCGGATGATTAGAAAAATACCCTTATGATACCATTTCTTTTGAAAGCTTTTCTTTGATACAATAAAAAGAGAAATTATTTTTACTAAACGAAGAGTTGATTGTTTTTACCAACTACAAATGATATGGTTAAAACGAAAGGAGGAAAAATATGGATTGTGAAAAAATAGGAAAATTTATACAAGAATTACGAAAAGAAAAGAAAGTTACCCAAAAAGATCTAGCAGATTATTTAATGGTTACCGTACAAGCCGTATCCAAATGGGAAAGAGGTTTAGGTTGTCCAGATCTTTCTTTTTTACAACCAATCGCTAATTATTTTGAAATTAGTATCAATGAATTATTAAGTGGAGAAAGAATTCCACAAAAAGAAATATTAGAAAAGGTAGATGATTTATTAATGAAAAATTTAGAGTCGATGCAAGAAAAAAGAAAAAAAGAAATCATTTTTTTGATTAGTCTTTTTCTTATTTTAGTATTCTTCTTTTTGATTCTTACTAGTAATTTAATTCTCTCTTTAAAAATTTTACTTTTAATTATCATGACTATCCTATTAGGATATCTTCCTACCATCATAGAAAAGAAAATGAAATTATGGCATCTGGCTATATTCTTTTGTTTTATTCTTGAGATTTTTGGAGTAGATTTGCTATCTACTATAATATTTAAACAAAATCCATTGTTTTATTTTCATCAAGAAAAAACAGAAATTTCTACTCGCTATGACTATCCATTTTATTCGATTTATAAGTGTAGTAATCAAGCTACATTAACAGGATTGGTAAGGAAGAATCCTAATGAGTATTGTGAAAGTTACTACTCTCCTAAACTAGAAAAAAGTAGTAGTATTCAAACAACAGATGGAACAATTTATTATCTTTCTATGAAGTACAGTAATCAACAAGGCTATTTAGGAAAAAACTCTTATACTTTTAATGTAATTGATTTAGACACTTTATATCAACAGGAATTTGTGAAAGAGCGTATGAATCATTCTCTTTCTATCCCAGATAATCTATCCAATTCCGAAATAGAAAAACAAAAATATGAAATAATTCCTAATAGTGAAGGAATTCATCTTTTTGAGGAACCAACAGAATTTACACAGGACATCGTTACTCTTCAAAACTATTTTACAGAAAAACAATTTTGGAAAGAAATTACCATTCAAGATTTAAAAGATATTTCCTTAGAAAAAATCAAAAAAGAAGAAATCGTTGAACTTTTCAATGAAGCATTTACAAATACTCCTAATGAAACACAAGGATTCCGAATTAATCAAATGCAGAATGATGAATTTCAAGTGATTTACATGATAGAAAACCAGGAATTAACTCATGCAAAAATTTTGGAAAAAAAAGAAAATTCAAATCTAGATTTAAGTATCTTAGAAAAAGTAGAAGAATTGATGATTGGTACTCAAAATTTTGATGTTACAGACCAAATTATGCTTTCCGATGAATACCAAATGCTAAAAAATTTGTTAGAAAAAATGGAAATAGAAAGAAAACCATTCTAAACCAAAAGAGTTCCAGTCCCAGGAACTCTTTATTCTTAAAAAATAGTTAGAAAATAATCTTCTAATTTAGTATGAATGAGTTGATAAATTTCATTTAACTCTTGTTGCTTTTCTAAAAATTCTGTATATAAAGGGATTTGATTTAATGATTTCAACAATTCTTCTATTTCTTTTTCTTCTTTCGAATAATCTTCTTTTTTTGCTTCTCTCTGAACCAGTTGCTTTTGTAATTTCTTGATATCTGCTATTAATTTCGTTGCTTTTTGATTTTTTTCTAATTTTTTTGCTAAAAACTGGTAATCATGATAATCCTGACTATCCTTTACTAAACCCAAAATTTCATCTAATTTTTCTAAAATTTCACGATTCATCGATTTCACCATCTAAACTCCAGGTTTTTGCATCGGTTACTTTTACTGGTATGATTTTACCAGTAAGAGAAATATCTCCTGCAAAATTGATTAACTTGTTGGTATCTGTATAACCATATAATCCATCTTTTCCATTGGTATTTTTTCCTTCTACTAAAACGGGAACAACTTTGCCAATTAACTTCTGATTATTTTTTAAAAAATATGCATTTACTTTTTCATTCAAACGATATAATCGTTCTTCTTTTTCTTTTAAACTTACCCCATCTTCCAATTTGCTAGCTGGTGTATTTTCTCTTTGCGAATAAATAAAGGTAAAAGCATTATCAAATTGGCATTCTTCCACTAAAGACATGGTTTCTTGAAAATCTTCTTCTGTTTCTCCAGGAAAACCTACAATAATATCCGTTGACATGCTTACATTTGGAACGGTATCTTTGATTTTATGAAATAACTTTAAATAATCTTCTTTGGTATAACGTCTTCCCATTAATTTTAAAATTCGACTAGAACCAGATTGAACAGGTAAATGGACACTTGGCATAATATTATCATATTTCGCAATGACTTCAATCATACGATCTGTAAAATCCCAAGGATGACTGGTCATAAAACGAATTCTAGGAATTTTAGTTTTGGCTACATCTTCTAGCAAATCTTCCATGCGATAATGCTCTTCTAAATCTTTTCCATAAGCGTTTACATTTTGTCCTAAAAGAGTTACTTCTTGGTATCCCTCTTTTACTAATTCTTCTACTTCTTTTAAGATATCCTCTTTTCTTCTACTTCTTTGTTTTCCTCTTGTAAAAGGAACAATACAATAAGTACAGAATTTATCACAACCATAAATAATATTGACATAGGCTTTATAAGAAGTAGCACGTTTTACCGGTAATCCTTCAATTAAATTTCCTTCTTTACTATAAACTTCAATTTCCTGCTTTTTACTTTTTAAATTTTCATATAATAGGTCTGGTAAATGATGTAAATTATGAGTTCCAAATACAAAGTTTACAAAACGATATTGATGTAAAATTTCATCCATTACTCCTTCTTCTTGAGCCATGCATCCACAAAGACCAATGATTAAATCTTTCTTCTTCTCTTTTAAATGTTTTAATCTTCCTAACATTCCAAAAGCCTTATTATGAGCATTTTCTCGAATACTGCAGGTGTTTAATAAAACTAAATCTGCTTTTTCATAATCCTCTTCTTCTTGGAATCCTAATTCTTCTAATAATGCTTTGATGTTTTCTGTATCATGTTCATTCATTTGACATCCATAAGTTTTCACATGATAAGTTTTGCCACGTCCTAAATTTTGATATTGTTTATTTTTTTGATATTCTTCACGAATTACTTGATCTTTATTTCTAGATTTTGCTTTTTGATAATTTGGTAATTGCATACTACCACTCCAATCTTTTACTATTATATCATGGTTTACATTTTTTGTATAGAAAAAGATTGACACTTTCATGTCAATCTAAGCATTTGCTTCTTGTTCATCATGCTCTTGCAGAATGGTTTTGATAATTTCATCCATACGAGCAGATTTTTGACTTTTTAATACTTCTTCTTTGATGATATGAAAATTTTCTTTAATAATTTCTAATAGTTTTTCCATTCTAGGTAATAATTTTTTGGTCGCTAAACTATTAATAATAATTTCTAAGTTCGTTAACTTCGAATATTTTCCATATTTATTACTCTTAATATAAGTATCATATAAATGTTTAAAAGATACAATATCAATATTATTAAATCTAGAATCTTCTAGAATCTTTACTGTTGTATAAATATAGTCTTCATTAATCGATTTATCTAAAATGGTTTCTCCATTATTATTTTTAATATTTGGTAAGAATTTTTTATTTCTTTTTAGTTTCGCTATGATATCCACTACATTCACATAATGAATAGATACTAAAATATGAGCAAACGTATTGCCATCTTGATTTTGATGATTTACATCCCAATCTTTATTTCCCATGTGTTTTAATACTACATCATAGGCTCCATATTTGAGTAATCTTACTAAAATATTATTTCCATTTTCATCACAAGTATTAATATCTACAATTTTCTTTTTTAAAAGCATATCTACAAATTCAATATGTCCTTCTTTGATTAGTTCGAACACCAGCGACGGGTCTTCTTCTACTAATTCCATTGTCTTTTCTTCATTATAAAACATCTTTTTTACACCTCTTATAATTCATACGGGACAGTTATATATACTACCAGAAAAAGAGGGGTTTGTCAAATGCAAAATAGTAAAAAAAAGAATCTAAATCGCTAGATTCTTTTTTCATTATTGAATTTCAATAGATTTTTTATTTGGTAATTTTTCTTCTTTTGGAATTGTTAATTCAAGAATTCCGTTTTTAAATTCAGCTTTAATTTTATCAGAATCTACTTCTCCTACATAGAATTTTCTAGTAGTTTTTCCATAGAATCTTTCACGTTTAATATATCTCTTTTCTTTGTCTTTTTCTTCATGATCTTGTTTTTTTTCTGCACTAATGGTTACGTAACCATCTTCACATTCTACTTGAATGTCTTCTTTTTGGAATCCTGGAATATCCGCTTCAATATGATAAGCACCATCTTTTTCATAGATATCGCATTTCATCATATCGAAATTATCCTCCCCATCTAAAAAATTATCAAATATACTATCTAAATAATACTTTCTTGTTGGTAACATATTCTCATTCCTCCTTACATTTTTAGTTATACTACAATTTTTAGCACTTGTCAAGTTAAAGTGCTAAAATTATAAAAATTTTTTTAATTTTTGAATCGAAGACTCCTGAAACTTCCAAAAATCTTTGGCAAATTTTAATTGTTTTTTATCTACTTCTTTTTCATAATTTCCAATTTTCTTTTCCATATCCAGGCTTCCCATAGCTAACCCTTGAATTAACATCTCCGCAATACTAGAATCGCTATTATCACTTTTTACTTCTTTTTCAATTCCCATACTGGCACCCATTTTACTCATTTTCCCGTTTTTCTCTAAACTTACTTGATGTTCTAAGAGATACTCTTTCGCTTCTTCATAAAATGATTCATATTGATGTAGGATATCTTCTACTATTTTTTTAATTTTATTATCTTTTTCTTTTAAATCATCTAATAGTTTAGAAATCGTATACTTTCCCATATCACTATCTTTTAAAATATGTTGATATAACTCTAAATTCTCATTCATTTTTTCTCCTCCTGCTATTATTATGAGAGAAATCCTTTTTCCTTATTCAAAAATAGAATAGACTTTTTTAGAAAATTACGATAAAATATAGCCAGGAGGAAAGAAATGAAAAAGAAAAATATCATACAATTTTTATTAATCCTAATTATCTTAATTAGTATAGGAGTCTTCATCTATTCATCTATTCAGGTTTATAAGTGGTATCAAGATTCTAAAAATATTAAAAATTTAACAGAACAAATTGAAGAAAAAGTGGAAGTACAAGAGGTAGAAGAGGAACAAACACAAGTAGTAGAACAGCCGATAGAAATAGAAAAGACCAATCCTTATTGGGATTATATTAAAATGAATCTAATTGATGTTGATTTTTCAGAACTTTTAAAAACCAATTCTGATACCGTTGGATGGATTCAAGTAAGTGGAACCAATATTAATTACCCTTTCGTACAAACAAACGACAATAAATATTATCTACGTCATGCTTTTGATAAGAGTTTTAATTATGCTGGTTGGGTATTTTTAGATTATCGTAATCAACTTCAAAATATGGATCAAAACACCATTATTTATGCACATGGTAGAATTGATAATACGATGTTTGGATCTTTAAAAAATTCTTTAAATCAAGAATGGTATCAAAACAAAGAAAATCATGTCATTAAACTTTCCACACAATATGAAAATACTTTATGGCAAGTATTTAGTATCTATCATATTCCTACTACTAGTGATTATTTAGAGACTAATTTTCATTCTGATAGTGATTTTCTAAACTTTGTCGATATGTTACAAAAACGTAGTAGTTATTCATTTGATACAGTTGTCAATGTGAATGACAAAATCTTAACTTTATCTACCTGTTATAATGATCAAGAAAAAATGGTAATGCATGCAAAACTGATTAAATATTCCAAAAAATAGATCACCGATTTGAACTGAACCCCAAAAGTTGGACAGTTTAATTATTAATGGATTGTAATCTGTATTGTACAGGTGACAATCCTTTTAATTTCTCTTTTATTCTATCATAATTATAGTAATTAATATAGTCATCTATCGCTTTCATTAAATCTTCTATTGTTTCATATTTATCTTCTCGGTCATAAAACATTTCTGTCTTTAAAATACCAAAGAAATTTTCCATCATCCCATTATCCATACTATTTCCTTTTCTTGACATACTTTGTTTTATCCCTTTATTTTTTAATCTTTGTTGATATGATTCATGTTGATATTGCCATCCTTGATCTGAATGAAATATTAAGCCTTCAAGATTAGTGTTTTTATCAAATGCTTTATTTAACATATCATTTATTTGTTCTAGATTTGGTGATCTTGAAGTATTATGAGAAATAACTTCTCCATTATATCCATCTAATATTGGTGATAAATAACATTTCTCCCCTCTTAAATTAAATTCTGTTACATCTGTATACCATTTTTCATTTGGGTTTTCTGCTTCAAAATTTCTTTTAATTAAATTATCTGCTATCTTACCAACTGTTCCTTTATATGATGAATACTTTCTTTTATTTCTTTTTAATGGTTTTAATCCTAATTTAACCATTAATCTATAGACTTTTTTATGATTAACATTTAACCCTTGATTTCTAAGTTCTAATGTTATTCTTCTATAACCATATCTTTCTTTATGATAGAAAAATATTTCTTTTATTTTTTCGATTATTTCATTATTCTTAATATCTTTATCTATTTTAGATAAAGTATAGTAATATACTGATTTAGCTATACCAGATACTTTTAGAAGAATCTTTAATGGATATTTAAGCCGTAGTTCACTTACAACAGTTACTTTTTCTTCTGTTGTTGATTCTTCCTTGCTTGAACAACGGCCCTCAATTTTTTTGAGTATTCTAGCTCCGCTTTTAAATATAGATTTTCTTCTTCTAATCTTTTTATCTTCTCTTTATCATTTTCATTTTCTTTTTTCTTTGGTATTTTCATAGTTGGACTTCGCCCTCGCTTTCGTTCAACTATATTATAACCCATCTCTTTATATTTTTTAATCCAATTTGTTAGAACTCCTAAATGTGATATTCCTTCATCTAAAGCTACAGAATTGGCAGATTCACCATCCATTAAAACTCTATTAATAATTCTTTCTTTTTCTTGAATAGAAAAATGCTTATTTTTATTTGTTCTTAATATATCAAATCCATGTTTTTCTATTAATCTTACTATATATATTACATTTGATTCTTGTATTTTATATTCATTAGCAAGTGATCTTCTTGATTGTCCATTTTTCTTTTTATAGTATATATTAATTTTATCTTCATAACTTAATTTACTCATATAAAAACCTCATTTCTTTGTCCAAGAAATGGGGTTCATATCAATTAGTGATCTATTTTCATCAAAAAAGATACTTCAAATTGAAGTATCCATTTTTTTATTCATTTACATTGAAGCTTTTCTTGAAAGTTACTGCTCCAGCAACTACTGAAATAAAGCTAATGATTGCGAATAACACTGATGTCATAACTCCATCATATGTGCTTGGATTTTCAACAGGTGGTTGTGTTTCTTGTTCAACAGGTGGTTCTTCTGGTGTTGGTTCAATTGGGGTTGGTTCTTGTGTTTGTTCTTCTTCATAGATTGCTTTTACTGAAATATTTTCAGTGATTGCTTGATCTTCAGAAATTGTTTCCCCTGTTTCTGCATTTACGAATCCTTTGAAAATCTTTCCTTCTACATTCTTTAATTCTTCTGCAGATAGGATTGCATGTTCTAATGATTTTAATCCTTCTAATGAAGTTCCTTCTGGAACGATTACGCTCCATGTATTTCCTTCACTATCTGTAAAAGTAATTTTTACATTGTATACTGCTTTAATTGTAGTATCTTCTGTTAA
>CANRPT010000045.1 GCA_947632565.1 uncultured Bacilli bacterium
AATTATAGTATTTTTGATTTCTTTGAAGTATATAAGGATTATAACTTTCATCCCTCAAAAACTACAACATAGCGAAATTTAACGAAAATAATTTGATAATTTTTATCTTTTTTTCTAAAAAAGATTGACAAAATTATCTTTTTCGATTAGTATAAACATCACCAATTCGGTTTATGGCGAATTGGTCGCTAGTATCACACTAGCCAACCCCTTTTTATTCTTTTTAATGGGACTGTCCTCAGGGGGTACAGTCCCAATTGGAGAAAGTAAAAGAAGAAGTTATCAAGCAGCTTCTTCTTTTTTTCTATCTTCAGATTGTTCTTCTAATTGTACGTAATTATTCAGACTATACAACATTAAAATGAGGGCATTTTAAGGACTGTTCTCTTTTTCATTAAATAAAAATTTGTTATCGAATATATCTCTTATCGAATCATATGGATTCATATTTCTTTTTTATCCAAGTTATGATTCATATGTCCAAATTGATCTACTTTTATCTTAAAACTCAAATTAACAAATAACTACTTTTATTTGACTATGTTGTTATAATTTCTGCTTTACATAATGATACAAATGTTGGATTACTATTATTGGCACCTACTAGTACTACCATACCAAATTCACTTTCAATTACTGTTCCACTTCCTACTGTTTGACCTCCAGCATTAATAGAAACATTGGTTGTTCCTACTGGTAAAAAACTTCTAATAGCACTTTCACAATCTGAATCACATCCAGTTGGTAGAGGTTCTGGTGCTGGCAAATAGGTAATTGCATCATTATAAGTAGAACTTGTAATCGTAATCGATGCAATACGACATAACGAGATGGTTTCTTGTGGTACTCCTTGGTTATTTACTAACTGCAATAATCCAGAATCCGGATTACTATTTGGTCCAGGTAATAAAGAACCTAATCTACCACTTACATTATTTCCACTTTCCATCGCAATAATCATATTATCATTTGGATATAATGTAATTAACTGCTGGATGACATTCCTTAATTGTTCTACACATGAACAAGAAGCACTAGCACCAGTAGCTCCAGCAGGTCCAGTTGGTCCCTGAATTCCTTGTGGTCCAGTTGGTCCGGTTGGTCCAGGTACTCCTTGCTCTCCTTGGATTCCCTGAATTCCTTGGATTCCTTGGGGTCCGGTTGGGCCAATTCCTCCTGCTTCTCCTGGTGGACCTTGAATTCCCGGAATACCTTGAGGTCCAGTAGGTCCTATTGCTCCAGTTGCTCCAGGAATTCCTTGAATACCTTGAATTCCTTGAATACCTTGAATTCCTTGGGGTCCTACAGCACCTGTTGGTCCTATTGGCCCTGGTTCTCCAGTTGCTCCCGTTGGACCAATTGGTCCTCCACTTGGTCCTGTGGGTCCAATTGGTCCAGTTGGGCCTAATAAAAAGCAGTTAGGTGGTAAAAATTTACATTTCTTTTCCTCCATAATGATTTCCTTCCTTTTCAATATTTTTCTAATATAATATATGAAAGAAAAAAAATATCCTTAGGATATCAACACAAAAAGAAGAAACTATTTGCTAGCTTCTTCTTTTTTTCTATCTTCAGATTGTTCTTCTAATTGTACATAATAATTATAGCGTTCTACCGCATTCAATCGATTTTGTTCTAGTAATTCTTGATATTTATCAGGATTAATCTTCTTTAACATACGATAACGATCTTCTCCGGCAATAAATTCAAAGTATTTACTAAAATCTGGTTTAGCATCTAATTTAAATTCTTGGGTTTCAGGGTTGTAGTGAAATAATGGATAATATCCCGTTTCTACTGCTTTTTTCTCTTCTTGTATCGTAGATTCCATTCCTGTTAAAATTCCTTGTGCTATACATGGAGCATATGCTAACACAATCGATGGTCCATTATAACTTTCTGCTTCTCTTAAAATATTGATAGCATGTTGCATATTTGCACCTAAACTAATACTTCCTACATATACATGAGGATAGGTTAATGCCATTTTGGCTAAATCTTTCTTCGCCACTTCTTTTCCTTTGGCGGTAAATTTTGCGATACTTCCTACTTTACTAGATTTCGAAGATTGTCCTCCCGTATTGGAATACACTTCCGTATCTAATACTAAAATATTGACATTTTCATAATTGGATAAAACATGATCGATTCCGGAAAATCCAATATCGTAAGCCCAACCATCTCCTCCAATAATCCAAATCGATTTATTTAAAATAGAATCCTTTAACTCTTTTAAATCTTTGATTTTAGTATGGTCTATTACTTCATATAATTTTTTCGCATTTTCATCCGTTACTTCTTCTACATAGTTTTGATAAATTTCTTTTTCTTTCTCCTCTACTTGATCCAAATGATCAGTAATTAATTTTTGAATTCTTTGCTTTGTTGTTTTATCTGCTATCTTCATCCCATAACCATATTCTGCATTATCTTCAAATAAAGAATTCGCCCAAGGAACCGAATAAGCAGTTGTTGGTAAAGAGGCAGCATAAATCGAAGAACATCCTGTTGCATTACTAATCATTAATTTTTCTCCAAATAATTGGGTTAATAATTTTAAATATGGTGTTTCTCCACAACCAGCACAAGCACCAGAGAATTCAAATTTTGGTTTTACAAACTGACTACCCTTTACGGTGGTTGGTGGCATTACTTGTTTTTCTGTTACTTTTTGGAATAAATATTCATAAGCTTTTCCTTTTTTCTTTTTTAATTCTTCCATATTTTCTATGATTAACGCTTTTTCCCCTTTTTTCCCAGGACAAATATTGACACATAATTTACATCCCGTACAATCTGGGAAACTAATTCCAATCGTAAATTTTAAGTTTTCTCCCTTGATATTTGCATCGATTAGATCTTCTTTTAATTCTTCTGGAGCCTTTTTTACTTCTTCTTCATTTAATAAGAATGGCCGAATGACAGCATGAGGGCAAACAAAGGAACACATATTACACTGAATACAATTTTCTTTGTTGTAGTGTGGACCAATATCGGAAATATTTCTTTTTTCTTGTTGCGATAGTCCTTTTGGGAAAGTTCCATCTTCATATGCTAAAAAGTCACTTACTTTTAAACAATCTCCTCTTCCACTAGAAATAACAGCAAAGATATTGGCATCTGTTTCATTTTCTTGTTCTTCTTTTAACGTATTTCCTAATTCTACTTGTTCTAGGGAATCTAATGCTTTTTCAATGGCCTCTAAATTCTTGGTTACTAAGTCTCCGCCACGACTACCAAATTTTTTCTCAATATCTTCTTTCATTTTTTCTTTGGCAAACTGAAAATCCATAATATGTCCAATTTCAAATAAAACCGTTTCCATAATCGAACTAATTTTATGGTCTAGTCCTACTTCTTTTGCTAACTGGAAGGCATCAATGATATAAAATTTAATATTTCTTTCTACTAAAATATTATAATCATGGTTAGAAAGTAGTTTGATGGCTTCTTTTTGATTCTTGGCTGTATTTAAAATAAAGATTCCGTTCCTTTTGATTCCTTCTAACATTTGAAATGTTTGCAAATAAGATTCTTTGGTACACATCACTAAACTAGGCTTTTCCACATAATAAGTGGAATGAATCGGATTTTTACTAAATCTTAAATGAGATTTGGTTACCCCTCCTGATTTTTTCGAATCATACTGAAAATATCCTTGTACATAAGCATTGGTATAATCTCCCGTAATCTTCATTAAATCTTTACAGGCACTTACCATTCCATCTGAGCCATAACCATAAATTAAGAACTCTACGGCTGGATTTTTTACCATAATAGGAGATGGAGCTAAACTTTTATGAGTCACATCATCACAAATTCCAATAGTAAAATCATGCTGGATTTCTTTTTCTTTTAAATAATCATAAACCGCTTTGATATCACTAGGAGTTGTATTCTTACTAGAAAGTCCATATCTACCACCGATTATTTCTATATTACGATTACTATTAGAAATCGCACCTACTACATCTAAATATAATGGTTCTCCTAAAGAACCTGGTTCTTTTGTTCGATCTAAAACCGCAATTCTTTCTGTAGTAATTGGTAAAACATCTAGTAGATATTTGGTAGAAAAAGGTCTATATAAATGTACTTCTATCAATCCAACATTTTCTTCTTCCTCGTTTAAGGTATCTACTACTTCTTTAATTGTTTCACAAACAGATCCCATCGCAACAATGACTCTTGTAGCAGCTTTACTTCCATAGTAATTAAATGGCTGATAATTTTCTTTCGTTATTTCATTGATTTTTTGCATATATTCCGCTACAACATCGGGTAAATTTTCATAATAACGATTTCTAGATTCGGCCATTTGAAAGTAAATATCATCGTTTTGTGTCGTTCCTCTTGTGACAGGGTTACTTGGTTTTAAAGCATTTTTACGGAAATTTTCTAAGGCTTCTTGATCTATCATTTCTTTTAATAAATCGGTATCCATGACTCTTACTTTCTGTAATTCATGACTCGTTCGAAATCCATCAAAGAAATGTAAAAAGGGAACACGTCCTTTGATGGCACTTAAATGGGCAATTCCTGCTAAGTCCATTACTTGTTGTACGGAAGAAGAAGCTAAAATCGCAAATCCTGTCATACGAGTTGCATAAATATCTTGATGATCTCCTAAAATGGATAAAGCATGTGTTGCGATACTTCTAGCAGCAACATGAATCACACAAGGAAGCAATTCTCCAGCAATTTTATACATATTTGGTATCATTAATAATAATCCTTGGCTTGCGGTATATGTAGTTGTTAAACATCCTGCTTGTAGGGAACCATGAATCATTCCTGCTGCTCCTGCTTCTGACTGCATCTCTACTACTTTCACTGGATTTCCAAAAAAATTTAATTTCCCATTCGATGCCCATGTATCTGCTAATTCAGCCATTGGAGAAGATGGGGTTATGGGATAAATACCAGCTACTTCTGTAAATTGATAGGAAACATGACTGCATGCCTCATTTCCATCCATGATTTTATATTTCATTTTTACACATTCCTTTCTAACTTTCATTTTATTATTTTTTTCATAAGACATAAAAAAACATTTTAATGTCCTTGATAATATCCTATTAAATATCCACCTAAGAAACAAGCTACCATCATTAATAATATAATAATCATTTTTAAAACTGTTTTTTTCTTTTCCATCATTGTTCCTTCTTTCTTTATTCTAAAGGTATTTCAAAATTTTCTGTTGTACCAATATCTACAAACTCCATATGAATGATTAAGGAAAGATTACTTCCTTGAACAGAAGAATAATAATTACTAAAATCTAAATCAATTGTTTTTAAGACTTGATTCGCAAATGTCATCGAAACTATATTTGTTAATCCATTATCAATCGATAATTCTTCCGCAAAGAAAGAACCAATTTCTGAATTTGTAACAGTATACTTTAATCCTGTTTCCGTTTCTGCTGGAATTTGATTTTCAATTAATTGAAAAATAATATCGGTATCACAGTATTTTAAAAAACGATTTGGTTTTTCTGATAAATGATATACTCCATTTTCTAATATGAAATAATTTCCATTCAGTACTGCATAATCAGTCATTATTCCATCTTTTATTTGCGTAAATTTTTCTTTTTCATCTATTTTTTTTCCTAAAAAAAATTCATTTACTCCTTGATAAGTAATAGTATAAGAATAACTATAATTAAAATCATTTTGAGGAAGTTCCTCTGTTGTTTCTTCATTTGGTGTTATCGATGGAGTTGGAGTTGGAATATTTGTATTTTCAAAAGATTCGCTATTTCCGGTTTCTCCGAAACGAATTATCAGAATGAGGATTACTAAAAAAATAGTATAAATCATTGCCATGGCAAAAGAATGATATCTAGTATCTTTTTCTTTTCCAAAACATTTTTTCCATCGTTCTAAGAATTCTTCTTTCTTCATGCTACTCCTCATTAAATACTTTACCAATCAATGTTTCTGGATTCATTCCATGAAAATAGTCTTTTACTGACATTCTTCTTTTTCCGGCAAATTGAAGTTCTGTAATAATAATTTCTCCATCTTTGGTACTAACTCCAATTCCATCTTTATAAACCTTTCCAATTTCTCCATCCTTCCTCATAGTAAAGAAACTATCACTGATACGAGAGGCATATATTTTCACATTCACTCCATCTAAAATTGCATAAGCTCCCGGCCAAGGGCTGAGTCCTCGAATTTGATTGTAAACATCTATCGTATTTTTTGAAAAATCGATTTTTTCTTCTTCTCGAGTGATATTCCAAGCATAAGTTGCTTCTTCTTCGTTTTGTTTTACTGGATGGATATCTCCAGAAATTATTTTAGGAATGGTTTCTAATAATAATTGGGTCCCTAACATACTTAATCGATCATGAAGAGTTCCTACATTATCATCCGGATAAATCGGAGTATCAATAGATGAAATGATATCTCCTGCATCCATCTTTTCTACCATATACATGATGGTAACCCCAGTTCTTACTTGATTAGTCATAATTGCTTTATGAATAGGTGCTCCCCCTCTTAACTTCGGAAGCAAAGATGCATGTACATTGATACAACCATATTTTGGAAAATCCAATAAGGCTTTCGGAATGATTTGTCCATAAGCACAAGTAACAATTAAATCTACCTTTAGTTTTAATAAATTTTCATAATCGGTTTTCATATGTTCTGGTTGATATACTCGAATATCATTCTCTAATGCTAATTTTTTAACAGGAGAAAATTGAATTTCTTGTTTTCTTCCCACTTCTTTATCTGGTTGTGTAACTACACCTACTACCTCATAATTTTCAATTAGCCCCTTTAATACATTCACACTAAATTCTGGAGTACCCATAAACAAAATCTTCATGATTTCATCTCCTCATATAAATTCTGATAAATATTCGATAATTCTTGTTTTTGTTCTTCTGTCATTCCTAAATAAGGATCACGATAACTATCTACTGTTCCCAAATGGTGTCCTATTACTTTTCCATCTTTCATAAAATAAACATCGGGTACCGCTAAACCTTTTTCTCCTTCTTCATTGATAGATAAATAAGGATCTAAATATTCATATAACTCTTCTTGTATCTCAGAAAGATTTCCATGAACATCCACATAATAAAGAGTATCTATATCATTTTTTAAAACAGTATCTATTAAAATTGGTACTATATTTCTACACCAAGGACAAGTATTATATCCAAAGTATAAAATTCCCGTTCCGTGTTCTAAAAACTCCAATAATTCTTTATTGGAAAGATATTTTACTCGATTCTGAAAAGGAATGGATAGAGATATTTTCTTCCCATTTTCATATTCCATATAATTTATATATTCATAAGAAAATTTAAAACGAATCGAATCCGTTTTTAGAATTATTCTACTACCTACCAAAATAGTTAATAAAACCACAATAACAACAATGATTATTCTTTTTTTCTTCATAAACATCACATCTTTAGTATAGCACAGTTTCCTAGGTCAGAAATAAGAAAAGTAAAAATACAGCTACTAAAATAGCTTCTGCTATTAAGGTAATTATGAAAAAAGTTGGATAAACATTTCCTGCTTCCGAAGAACTCGTAGTTTCTATTGGTGGTTCTTGATATATTTTTTGATAAACCAACGTATTACTTAGAGATTCTCCAATTCTTCTTTCTTCTTGATATTGATTTAAAGAAGCTAAAGTACTAGTTAAAATCAATAATTGATTACCAGAATAATCAGGATAAATTGTTGTAACACTATTTCCTACTTCATCTTGTGATACCATGGCTCCATTGGTTTGGAAAGAATCGGCAATTTGCTGATAGTTCTCTCCCATTTTAAAAGCAAAACTTAAGTTTCCTTGATCATTTCTAATGGCCATTTGAAAATTACCTTTTTCACCCAAAACATGTTCTTGTAAGATTAATAGAGAAGCTACGATTTCTGGAGATTGTTTCTGTAATTCTTCTTGATAATTTATCTGTGATCGATAGCTGTTTGCAAAAGATTGAATTCTTTTTACCATTTCAGGATCTAATTTGTTTTCCGGATGATTAGTCAAAGGAAAATTACCAAATATCATCTCAAAAGAATTCAAATCGTTGATATCTTTTATGAATTTCATATCTAAATTAGCATGGATTCCTAAACTGCTATTTGCTACTACTAAACCAGCAACTAACATAAACATGAAGTTAGTAGTGTCTGGATTTTGCATATTTCCTTGATAACGAAGTGTTCCATCTTGCTCTACTTGAATCTCATTTGTACTAGAAATATCTTTCCTGCTTTCTTCTAAGGTAGTATTTAACATTGTATCATAATCTGGTTGATTGATGGCATCCTCTATCGAATAAGTTGATAATTCTATTGTCTGTTTATCTGGAATCACTTCTTTTCTTTCTTGATAATAATTTACTACTTCATCTGTATTACGATCTAATTTATAAACATCATTTTCATTTTGAATACGATCTAAAATAGACTCTTTATCACCAGTTAGATGAACTTCCACTTCCTCTAGTCTTTTTTCTACATTTTCTAACATATCTTCTTTTATTTCTGATACTTCTTGATTGGATTGATTAGTATTTTTCTTTTGTTCTAAAGCATATTCTTGCATATAGTTTTCTAGTTCTAAAGTTGCTTGATAAACATCCATAGTATCGTTTAATTGACCACATATTTCTAATAATTTATCTTTTACTTCTACTGGAACTTGATTTTTTTCTAAGAAAAGATTTACTTCTTTTTTTAACTCTTCTATGGATTTACTACCATGAATTCTAAAGTTTAATTGTTCTAAATAATAATCCGCATCTGAACTTTCTTTCGCATATTGTTCCTGTTCCTTTACATAATCATTTAACAGATAAGCTTTATCCATGCTATCCCTACTTTCTTACTCTAAAAAAATTATATCATGATTTTGATGCAAAAAAAAGAAAAAATCTATTTGAGTTTCGGTTTTTTACGAAAAAAATTTGAGCAAATTTAATTTTAAATTAAATCATAGGGATATTTTTAATAAA
>CANRPT010000046.1 GCA_947632565.1 uncultured Bacilli bacterium
CCACTTCGTTCGACTTGCATGTCTTAGGCATGCCGCCAGCGTTCATCCTGAGCCAGGATCAAACTCTCCAAAAAAAAATTATTTTTTCGTTCGTTTGAACTTTTTACTTTTTAGTTCTTCCTAGCTTCTCAAATTACTTGACGTTTTGCTCAGTTTTCAGAGATCAATTCACTTGCTTTCTTGCAAGTTGCTTCATTAATATACCATTTTTTTCATCCTGTGTCAACTTCTTTTTTTACTTTTTTCGTGTTTTTTCTGATATATTAATCTTTCATTCACCCTTTTTTTCGTGAATGCCAGTCTAATATATCATCCCTTTTTCCTCTAGTCAAGTATTTTTTTTTAAAATTTTTATGATTTTTTTTGGAAAGAATAGTAAAAAGTTGACACTTTATTATATGTCAACTTTCATTCCTTTTATACTTTTATTTTTCAATTTCTTCTATTTTCTGAATTTCTGTTACTTCTTTTTTGTTCATATAGCCTATCCTTACTTGATTTCCTACTTGTAAGAATGGAAGTAATTCTTTATTGATTTTAATAGAAGCAGAATACTTCAAGTTATTTTGATCTTTTAGATAGTAATAAGTAGTTCCATCTATTACTGCTTCTTCAATAGATGAAATTTGAATTTCTTCTGTTTGAAGTTGATTAGTATTGGTTTGTAAATCAACATTATTCAAATAGTTATCTTTCGCTGTTTCAATTCCCTTAGCACTATCTGTAATCACAACTTTCTGATAATCTTGTACATCCACAAAAGCATACATTTTTACTAATCCAGCAGCATCTTTTAAGGATAGTAAATAAGTAGCTCGATGATTTAAATTGATTAGTAAAGGAAATGTAGCATCATAATCCATTTGCTGAACCTGTCCTCTTGCACTATCCATAGCAGAATATTCTTCTGCCCCTGGTACTTGATAAAAATTGGTTTCTTTGGTTCTCATATTCGTTAAAATAAATCCAATGTTCGATTCATCTGTAGATACAGAAGTAATTCCCGTATATAAATATACATCATCATTCATCGTCATATAATTATAACCTTCTGTTGTTTGTACTACATTCTTTTCCCCAAAGATAGAATTGAAAAATCCTTGTTTATATTGTCCCCAATCATCTACTTGTTCAATGATTAATCCTGCTGAATAAACATGGTCTACCCAAGTAGGAACATCCTTTACCGCATATTCTTTACTATCCCCCGTAATAGGATCCAAAATAATAACACTAGCAATTTCTCTTCTTAATCCTACTCCTTGATACTGAATTGTAGGGATAATCCAATACGGATTTCCTTCATTATCAATTTCAAAACTTTTTTCCCCAAAGATTTTGGTAGGGTAAGAAAATCTTAAATGACGATCTAAATCTTTTCCAAAGATAGCAGAAGATACATATTTCATTCCTTTTTCTAATTTGATTAACTGAGACTCTCCCGTTACAGAGTTCACAGTAATATAACCCTTTACACCATCTTCTTTATTCGCTAAATATTTAAAGAAACCATTATATTCCAAAGGAGTCACACGAAGAATAGTATCTTGGTAATTAATTTGGGTATATAAATCCGATACATAAAATTGAGATACTAATTCTGGCATTTGTCCCATCACACGATCTCCTAATTTTTGACTAGAATCCTTATCCAATAAAGGAATTCGATTAAAATCAACAGGTGCTACTTCTTTGGTAAACTCTAATCCTTCCTGAATTTGAATACGATTAGCATAACTTTTTGATTGAAAAATAGGAGATAAAATAATATTCACAATTATAATTCCCGTAATAATGATAAAAATAGATGCACAAACTCCTCCTAACAATTTTACAGAGCGAATGATATTTCCTTTTTCATCTATTGAAAAACACAATAAAGATAAACTGTAGATGATCAATAAAAAGATAAAATATACCCAAAATCCAAAACTATGAATATTGATTGCCGGTAACGTAAAATAATAGATGATAAATCCAATGATAGCTACAATTCCTAAACTAATTAAATTTTTTTTCATTTTTTACCTCTTTCTTTCAAATGACTAGTTATTATGATTGTCATCCTATATCAATTCCTATTTTAAGAATGAATTTTTGTTTTCATTTTCTTTAACTTATGAATAATATCATAACTAATTCGATACAAGCGATAATAAAATTTATTAACAGGGTAGTCAAATTCCCCCATCAATTCTACAACCTGTCCTCCAAACCCTTTTTTAAATAGATAAACTCCATACATCGGATCACTTTCTACTAGGTTTCCGGAAATTCCATAGAAATTATAATAACGGTAATGATGTTCTACCGCATATTTAATCATTTCATAATGAATGGAATAAGCGGGTTGCAGTTCTAGATAATCACTATATCCTCCTCCGATAAACGATAAAACATCGTTTCCATGAATCATATACATAATTCCAGCTAGCGTTAAAATATCTCCATGCTCTTTTTTTAATTCTTCATATTCTGAAATACTTTTTTCTAATCTTGTAATTATATTTTTCAATTCCTTTTGTCTTACTTGGAACTTCTTTTCATTTACTTCAATTTTTCCCTCTTTGAAATCCTGTTCTTTTTTTTGATATTCCGTATCTAATTTTTCTTTTTCTTCTTTGCAAATATCTAACTGTTCTTTTAAATTTAATTCTGCAAAATATAATTTACAGATTCCTTCTTCGTGTAGGGCTTGATACATCTCTTGATAATACGTTAAAGATCGACTTAAAAATTCTCTTCGATTACTAATGTGATCCATGATTTTTTTGAATTTGTCTAACTCTTCATAACTACCTTCACGAACATAAACTCCATTCTTTTCATTTTTCCGAATGACTAATTTAATTTTGGGAGTAATGACTTCTTCTAAAGTTCTACCATTGATATCAATCCAATAAATCCACTTTCCTTGTAGTGTTTGTTCGGTCACTTTCCCATTAATTTCTACAAATCCTAACTGTTTAAAATGTTTATAAATATAGGTATTATCGATACCGCCTTCTACTTTTTTCCCATCAATATCTCTTTCTACTAACATAAGATAAGGATCGATTTTAAAGAAAATTCCTTGGTTTTGTTTGACATAATCTTTCATTTTTGACACAAATTCATCCAATAAATCAAGATTGCTATAATCTAATAAAAAACCATGGGGAGCATAAAACATTTTTTTACGAATTGGGGTCATTTTTGATAATAGCATTGTTGCCGCAATTATTTTTTTTTCTTCTTTAAATCCCACAAACTCACATTTCCAACCATTACTTTCCTTGAGTTTTCCCCAACCAATCGTTTGTAAAAAGGAAGCCTGTTCATGGTGATAAGCAAAATTTCGAAACTCTTCTTCTGTCAATTGTTTCAAATCCATCTTATTTTCCTCCTTTTAATCGAAATAAAAAATGTTTCATTCCACGATAGATTCCAAATCCTTTTTTGTATAAGAAATAACTAAAAGGATGGATGATGAGGTCAAACTCTCCAATCATTTCTTCTACCTTTCCGTCAAAACCTTTTTTAAATTCATAAATTCCATAAGTATCATTATTTTCTTTTTGGAAATTTCCTTCAATTCCGTAAAAATTATAACGATCATAATGATGGTCTACTGCATATTGAATGATTTCCCATTGGATTAAATATTGGGCATTATATTTCATAAATTCTTCATAAGAGCCACTGTAAAGATAAAGTACTTCATGACCAAATAGTAAAAACATGGAACTAGCCATTATAATTTTTGGACCATGGCTTTCTTTTAATTTTTGGAATTCTTCTTCTTTTTTTTGCAGATTCTCTAATTCTTTTTGCTTCATTTGATAATGATCTTTACTCTTTTTACTTCCCACTTCTTCCATATGAAGTTTGGCTTCTTGTACTTCCTGTTCTAATGGAAGTAGTTCTTCCTGTACTTTTTTTAAGGCTTTTTCGGTATCTAAGAAACAACTTAAAATTTTAACGTTTTTTCCTAAAGTTTTTACCATTTCTTGGTAATAAGAATATGGTCTATTGATAAAACCTCTTCTTTGAGAAGTATGTTCCATAATTTTGGTAAAGTCTTCTAAATGATCTAATGTTACTTCTTCGATTTCTAAACCATTTTTGATAGCACGATTGATATAACGTTTGGTATCCGCAGAAAAGTTCTGAAAAACAGTATCTTTCTCTTTTCCTTTTAAATCTAAAACATAAATCCATCTTGGTTGTAGTTCGCTTCCAAACGTGATATTAAATCCGTAATGATGATATCCTAATTTCTGAAGGTTGGTGACAACTTTGGAATGATCGATTCCATTGGGTACCAATTCTCCATTTCGATCTCTTTCTTGGTAGATGAGATAAGGATCTATTTTTAAAAAGAATCCTTTTTTAGACTTGATATATGTTTTGATTTCTTTGGTAAAGGTTTCTAATAATTTTTGATTTTCAAAATCTAAGAGAAATCCTCGTGGAGAATAAAAGATTTTTTGATGAATTGGGGTATTTTTAGATAGTAGCATGGTGGCAGCGACAATTTTCTTTTTTTCCCTCATCCCTACAAACTCATATTCCCATCCATTCTTCTTTTTTAATTCTCCCCATTCTTTAGTTTGATGAAAACTAAATAACGGATGAGAAGTAGCAAATTCTCGAAACTCTTCTTCTGCTAATATTTCTAATTTCATGTTATTCTCCTTTCTGCATTTTTACTTTTAAATGATGAAAAAATTTTAAAGGTTTTCGATAAAGTGGTACTAGTTTGATAAATACAAAGTACATCAAGGGATTCGTAATATAATCAAATTCCCCAATAAACTCTATATATTCTCCTCCAAATTTTTTCTTGAATTCATGTAATCCAATCACACTTTTTTTGGTATGCACATCGCCTATGGTCCCAAATTCATCAAAAATTTCTTTTTTCTTTTGATGAGCATTTTGAATTTGAAAATCAAATAATTTATAATTGGCATACGTTAATTTATAATCCATATCATTTGCCCCATATAAATACCAACTTTTATTCCCATAATTGACATTAAAGTAAGCACTCACAATTTGTTTTTTAGAACCATCCAATTTCGCAAAATGTTCTTGCATGTTCATTAGTTTTTGATAACGCACAAGATCTTCCTCTTTTTTGTCATCTAGCATTTCTAAATCATGATGTACTACTGCTAAGACATCGGTTGGGTTTACTGTAGCATACAACAAGTCAATATATCCTTTTTGATGAAACAAATCATAAAATTTAGAATAAAAGGAATACTCATGAGAAAAAAAGTTTTGTCTCTTTTCTGTTAATTTCATAAGTCTTACAAATTCTTCTACTTGTTTACTTGTACCGATATGAGTCTCTACCTGATATTTATCTGCCAATTTCATCCAACGAATTACACTTTTACTATAATTTTTTCGTATTTCTTCCATACTTCTCTTTAAGTCTACTCGGAAGGTATATCTTGGTTGCATTGTTTCAAAAAATTTGGTTAATTTTCGATGATGAAATCCTATTTTTTCTAACGTTTTGACTAATTCATAATGATTTTCCTTTTCTACAATAGGATTTGCTTCTTCATCAATATGATGCAAATAAATATCTGGGTCAATCTTAAAAAATAGGGAATGCTGTTTTTTGGTAAATATTTTGATATCCTCTGTCAATTTTTGTAATAAATCGGAATCTTGATAATCTAGGGTATATCCTCTCGGAATATAAAAATAAGAATATCCAAAAGGAAGTTGTTTTTTTAACAGTAAGGCAGTAGCAATCATTTTTCCGTTTTCTTTTTCCCCAACATAATAAGGAGTAAAACCTCTTTCTTTCGAAATTTCTCCCCATTCATAAGATTTTAAAAAATGACTGGTTTCATGGTTTTCCACAAATTTTGTGTATTCTTCTTCCTTTAAATTTTCTATGAACTTCATATTTCACCTACTTATTTTTCCATAAATATAATTTTCTTTTGATATTTCTTAAAAAAATATAAATAGAATAAAGTGGACTCAGTGGATAAGAAAATTCTCCAATTAATTCTACTACATTTCCTCCAAAACCACGTTTAAATTCAAACATACCATAATCCGGATCATCCGTATTAAAGTTTCCTGAAATTCCATAAAAATTCACGTAAGGAATCTTTTTTTCATAGGCATCTCGAATATGGGCATCATACATTAAATATTTCGGAGTAAATTTTTTATATTCTGCTAAAATTCCACTATATAAGGTAATATACTCTAATCCAGATTGAATGGAAATTAAAACTCCAATATCTTTTCCCTTTGGATTTTCTTTTTGAAATTTTTTCGCTTCTTCTAATTCTGTTTCTAATTTTTGAATTCGTTTTTCAGAAGTCTCTTTTTGATTGGATAACTTGCTTCCTATCATATCATGTTTCATTTTTTCTAGAATTTCTTGATAATGATTCTTCTCTTCTTGTAACAGTTCTTTGGTACTTTCCACGTAAACTTTCCCATCTAAATAGGCAATATAAATATTCATCAAATCTTTTAAACAATCTTGCATATTTTGATAATATTCTAAACTTCTGGCTTCAAAATGTTTTCTTTCTGCTGTTTTTATGAGAATCTCTTCCATACTCGCTAAGTCTTTTTTGGTTCCTTTGCGAATTCTAACTCCTTTTTTATAGGTAGATTCAATATTTTTTCGGGTACTTTTGGAAAATCCTTTTTTCAATTCTTCATAATCTTTCTCTAGTACCAAACGAACATTCCATCTAGATTGTGTATAGATAAAATCGGTATTAAAACCATAGTGATGATATCCGCATTTTTTTAAATGATGAATTGCTTCCTCATTTGGCATATCATTTTCATCTATACTTCCATCATTTTTCCGAATTCGATAAATAACATTCGGATCTAATTTGATTTGAAGAGGATTTTTATCTTTTAAGTATTCCTTTAAATGTTTGGTAAAAAAAGATAATAATTCTTGATTTTGATAGTCTAACAAGAACCCTCTAGGAGCATAAAAAGTTTTCTTTCCACAAAAGGTAGTTGTTTCTGTTAACATGGTAGCAGCAATTAGTTTTTTCTTTTCTTTTACCCCTACATAGTGAATCTTACTACCATATCGATTTCTTAATCGAGCCGTTTCAACGGTCTGAAAGAAACTTGCTTGTTCTTGATATTTTGTCCTAGAAAATTCTTGAAACTCTTTTTCTGTCAATATTTCAAATTTCATGATATGCCTTCTTTCTCTTTTGTTTTAATTTTTTTAAAAAGTCTTTCCCTAATATAGTATCAATCAAATTCATTCTTTTTATCAATAAGAAATAAACGATCATCCCAATTGCTGCATAGAAAATTAAAGTTCCAATAGAAAGAATGCGATTACTAGTAAATGGTACCACTAGTTTTACACAAGAAAGAACTACTACCATTCCGATAACGGAACAAATGACTTTTCCTACTATTTTCATGGTTTCAAAAAAGTGAAGTTCATATTTTCGTTTTAAGTAAAAGAAAGATGCTAAAATAGAAAATGAATTTCCTAAAATCGTTGATAAGGTTGCTCCATAATATCCGGGTATACCAATATGATGAAGAAGATGCATTAATGGTACATCCAATACTGCATTGATTACCAGTCCTAAAATTAAATTAATAAATAAAACTTTATACTCTTTTAAGGTTAAAAGTGTAGTAGTTGCGGTACTCAATAATACAGTTACAAAAGAAGTAAAGATAGAAAAGGCAAATACTTTTGGTCCAAAAGTACTCGTTCCATAAAAAATATTCCATACTGGTTCTGCTAAGAAACTGAGTCCTACGGTCATTGGTAGCGTAATCAAAACTAGAATTTGAAGAGTTTGGTTGATTTTTTGATTGATATCTTTTTTGTCTTTTTTTACTAAACTAATGGTTAAATTAGGAATCAAACTTGCCATAAATCCAGTTCCAATCGCAATCACAATCATATTTAACTTATTTCCCCAAGTAGAAATATACCCCATAATCGCTTCTGCATCCGTAACAAAATATCCTAAATCATTGACTAACGTTTTTACCACAAAGAAAGTATCTACGGAATTATAAAGAGATTTACATACATCACTAAAAATAAAAGGAAAAGCATAAATTAAAATTTGGGTAATAATTTCTTTTGTCGTTTTAACTACTGCTTCTTTCGGATGATTCCTTAACGTTTCTTTATTTTTGGCAACTTTTCGCATCAGATAAAGAGTAGAAAAAACAGCTCCTACTGTTGCTCCAAATAAGGCAATTCCTACGGCTTGCTTTAAACTTAAATGAAATACTTTTAAAGCTAGATAACTTCCTACAATAATAATAGTAACACGAATAATTTGTTCTAACACCTGACTAATAGAGGTTGGTTCCATAAAACGATGTCCTTGTAAATATCCTCGATAAACGCTCAAAATTGGAACTACTAAAATACTAGCAGAAATAACTCGAATTACATAAACAATATCCGCAATAGAATTTCCGCCTTGAATATCTCCAATAATCATTTTCGCAATTGGTTCTGCAAAGAAAAATAAAACAAGAAAACAAATAACTCCTAAAAGAGAAAGTACTGTTTTCGCTATTTTAAAAACTTTTTCTTTCGATTCATAAAGACCAAGAGTATTATATTCACTAACTAATTTACTAATAGCTAAAGGAATACCAGCAGAAGAAATTCCTAAAAAAATGGAATAAATGTTATAAGCATAACCATATAATGCTCCTCCATCATCCCCAATAATGGAATAAAAAGGAATTACATAAATCATGCCTAAAATCTTGGAAATGACAATTCCTAAGGTAGCAATAAAGGCACCTTCCATATAATTGTTGATTTTCAGTTTTCTGCTACGCATCTTTTATCACCTATAGTTATTTTACCACAGAATAGAAAAAACTACCTCATAAACAAGACAATTTGTCGATTTTTTTATTTGTGTAGATTATTTTTGAAAGTGCACAATTGTAGTGCAGTTAATTTAAGAATCATATATAATATCTTTCAAGCAATTTA
>CANRPT010000047.1 GCA_947632565.1 uncultured Bacilli bacterium
CTTCACCAATTTTTTATTCTTTATCTATATTATAACAAAAAAAACACATGATTTAAAATTTCATGCGTTTATCCTGTAAATATTCTGAATTTTCTTGCATTTCTTTCTTTGTTTTATTTTTGAGTAAATAGACTATTTATAGATAATCCTCTACCTTTGTTAACTTCATCTGTCGCTATCGCAATTGCATTATCTAAAAAACTATTTATACTATCTTTATATACCAATAAAACTTTCTTTGTTGTTTCTATTACTTCTGATGGCTCTATTCCTAAAAATTCAGAAATAGATTCTGTTGAAAAGTATTTACCATCTATATATCCTAACTTTAATGATATAATTACTGCTTCTTTAACTGATAGGGTACTCATCATTTGAGCAAATGATGGTGTTCTTAATAATTCTAACATCTTTACACAATCCTCTTTTGTCATTACTTCATTATTACTTGTAGTTTGTTCTTTTGATTGTTCTTGAGTTTCGATAGTTTTAGTTATTAATTTCCCTTCTACTTGCTTTGGCTGTTCTACCTTTTCTAATTGTACTGGAGTTATTTCTGGAATTATTGTTTCTGGTTTTATTACGGATTGTTGAATCTTCTCCTCTTTTTGTCTTGGCTTTCTTGGTTTTCTTTCTCCTGTAGGATTAGATAATAATCTTTTCATTTTAGGTACTAATGAACCATAAAATTTGTCCGTTTGTTCATTAGTTAATTTTGTTGATACTGAATTGTTTAAATCTTCTCCATAACGAATTGTTACTAATGATTTTTCCTCTTCAGTTAATTTTGTTAACATTTCATCTACTTGTTCTTTAGTATAATTTTTAAAATGTTCATATATTGTTTGTAATCTTGGCATTTCTTCTTCACTTTCCTTTCTAGAGTTAGAATGATTAGAATGTAATTCTATTATACCTTTAGACTCTAAAATTTTGCCTATTTGTTTAACAATTTTAGTAATTAATCTTGAAACATAAGATTGAGAAATATTCATCTTATCCGCTATTTCCTCCTGATTATAAATTTGATCATTGTAAAAGCCAAAATGCAACATGATAATTTCTCTATCTCTCTCTGGTAAATCTTTTACTACTTCTCTTAGAATTTTATGAGTTTCAGCAGTTTCATTTTCTTCTACTAAATCGGTATCATCACTAAGTTGATCCTCTAATTTAATTTCACTACCGTCTTTATTATGAAAAACAACTTTATCTAAACTATCAACATTATTATTCTTTTTTAATTTTCTTAAAAACATTAAAATTTCATTATCAATACACCTAATAGCATAGGTTGAAAAGTTAATCCCTTTTGATATGTCATAAGTATCAATTGCTTTTACTAATCCAATATTCCCAATAGATACCAAATCTTTTTTATCATAATCCACATTTTGAAATTTGGATGTTACCTCATATAAAACTAATTTAATATTATGAGTTATTATTTTATCCCTAGCTTCTTTTGAGCCATCTTTTAAATGTTGAATCAAACTATGCAATTCCTCTTCAGATAACGGGTTAGGTAATTTATGACTATCAATAAATAATTCATCAGTATTCATATTCACCCTCCAGTATTTCTCAAAGTTAAATAATTTGAGAGCTTTTTTTAAAACAGTTATTATTCTAGCACAATTTATAAAAATTTACAATTTCTTCATTCTTTTGAGTTTCGGTTTTGTGGGAATTTTAAGCAAAAAATATAATTAGTTGCATTTAACATTAAAAAGTTGCGTTTACTTTAAAATTTGAGCTTTCTTTCTTTTTTTGATACAAAGTGATGGATAAGTATTAAACTTTTTGTCTATTTTTATTTGGCAAAAAGAGAAAAAGTGTGATATAATAACTTTCCTAATAAGGGGGAATTGGTATGAAAATTATTACCTTAGAAGAAAAAGAATTTACCAAATTTGCAGAAAAACATAAATATGGTAGTTTTTATCAAAGTGTTAGTTATGCAAAAGTCATGCAAAAAGAGGGATATGATTATCATTTTTTAGGATTCTTAAATCATAGTAATGAATTAGTAGGTGCAACCTTATTCTTAATCAAAAAAATCTTTTTTGGATATAAAATGGCTTATGCTCCCTTTGGATTTTTAATCGATTATTCGGATAATGATTTGATGGAAGAGTTGACGGTGAAATTAAAAAGATTATTAATTAGCCAAAAGTTTATTTATGTCAAAATTAGTCCAAGAATTCATTGTTCGGAAAGAGATGAAAAAGGGAATATTATTTCTTATAATCCTAATACGAATGATTACTTGGAAATTTTACAAAAATGTGGATATATTCATTGTGGATTTCATAATTTCTTTGAAGATTTAAAACCCAGATGGAATGCCATTTTAAAATTAAATGCTTCTAATGAAGAGTTATATCATCATTTTAGTAAACAAGTAAAAAATAAAATTCAAAAAGCTGAAAAGCATGGGGTTATTTTTGAAGAAGGAACAATTGATGATTTAGAAACGGTTTATGAATTTATTAAGAAAAAACATTTTCGAAGTTTCCAATATTATCAGAATATTTTTCATGAATTTGGAAAAGATGCCAAACTATATTTAGCAAAATTAGATACTGCTAAATATGTTTCTCAAAGTAAAGAACTTTATGAAAAGGCATGTATTGATACAGAAAAAATGAATCAACAGTTGCAAGAACTTAGTAGTAAAGGAAAAGAGTTAACCCATATTATTACCAAAAAAATGGAATTCGATCGAAAGCTATCACAATTTCAAGCTAATTTACTACAAGCATCACATTTATTTAGTCAATATCCTAATGGTCTTATTATTGGAGGAATGATTGGAATTGCTTATCAAAAAACAATGAACATGATTATTGAGGGATATCATCCAGATTTTCGTAATTTTGACTCTAATTATTATTTAAAATGGGAGTTAATTCAAAAATTAAATCAAGAAGGTTATCAATATTTTCATATGAATGGAATTAGTGGTGCATTTCGAGAACATCATAAATATTCAGGATTAAATGAATCTAAACTTGGATATCATGCTAGTGCGATAGAATATATTGGGGAATTTGATTTGATTATTAATCCTATTGTTTATCGTCTTTATCAAAAGAAATTAGAAAAAGACAAGAGAATTTAAATTTACATTCTTGTCTTTTTAATATACCTTTTTATTTAAATCAATACCATATAGTTGTAGTTTCACAACTACTTGATGAATTTCATTATCACTTAATCCTAATTCTTTTAAATCTTTTCTTTTTAAATTCCAAACATCTTTAATTTGGTTTAGATTTTCCTGTTCAAAAATTTTCCTTATTTTTTCATTTATTCCTAGTTCACTAATACTTTTTTCTAAACAAGCCTTTTTCATTTTCTTTCCCCCTTAGAAAAGAGAATAACTTTTTATAGTTATTCGTTGTGCTTTTATTATAGCACTTTTTTTCTTTTTTTATAAGAGGAAATTTTTTTATCTGCTATACCAAGTTTGTGAAACTCTACTTGGAAAGTCAATAACACTTTCTGTTCCTTTATATCCTTTTTTAAATAAATTTTCGGCATATTGAGAATAAGCACTCCATGTTCTACAGTTACTATCTATATATAATCTGCAAGGATATACTTCTAGATGCAAGTGTACTCCAGTAACATTTCCTGTATCTCCCATATAACCTAAAATGGTATCTGATGTTACTGTTTTTCCAACATATAGTCCATCTGCATATCTGCTTAAATGAGCATAAATTGCTGTATAGTATGTTCCTTTAGCATCTTTATACTGTACATTAATACAAATTGCTCCATCTCCATCTGTCCATTTTGAAGTAATTACTCCTGTTCCAATGGAATAAATTGGAGTATTTTTTCCTAAAGGACTACCCATATCGGTTCCTTTATGGAAACTTGAATAGCAATCTTTTTTCGGCGTACAAATATATCTATAATTGATAAAGCTCGTAATATACCCAGTTTTAATTGGTCTTAAAAATATTCCAGAAGAAGCAGTTCTAGCACAATCAACACCGATGACATCACTTCTATTACTACAACCTTGAGATTTATAATAGTTTACTAAGTCTTGTTTTGCTTTTACTTCATCTTTTAAGCTTGGTGTTAGTGAACTTAGTTGAGTAACTGTATTATTTAATTTAGCTACCTCACTCTTTAAGTTTTCTATTTTTTGTTCCGTTTTTTGCTCATTTTCTGCTAGTTCTACTTTTCTTTTTTCATTTCTGGTGATTAATTCATCTAATTCTTTAATCATTGTTTCATTATACTCTGTAATCTGTTCTACAATAGAAAGTCGATATACTAAATCTGTGATTGTTTCTCCACCAAAAACATAATCCAAATAGACATTTTCCCCTTGACTTACTTGTAAATAGGCAATCAAATCTTTGGTTTGTTCTTTCTTATTATCTATTTCTACATAAGAGTCGGCAATTTCTTGTTGAAGCTCTGTATTTTCATTTTTCATCTTTTCTATTTCAGATTTCAAATTTTTGATTGTTTCATTATCTTTTTGTACTTGCCCCTGTGCATTTCCAACTGATTGATTGTTTTTTTCTAACTCTTTTTGGGCTTTTGCCAAATCATCTAAGATTTGTCCATAAGTTAATTGCTCTGCTAAAACATTTGTAGGAATTATTAGTACTATAAAAGCGAAAATTACTAAAATATGAGAAATTCTTTTCATTAAACTTTTAAATACCTCCTTACTGCTTGATAACTTCCAAGCATTCCTACTACCATTCCTATGATCATAATAATACCCGAAATGATGTAGATAAATGGTTCTGGGGTAATTAAACGAATTAAAGGAGAATATAATTGACCATCAAAATGTTGATAAAGAGCAAAGTATCCATAAATAACGATTAATATTGGGATAATCGAACCAATTAATCCTAATACCATTCCTTCTATTACAAATGGCATTTTGATGGAAAAATTACCAGCTCCTACTAACCTCATAATGGAAATTTCTCTTTTTCTGGAGAAAATCGTTAATTTAATGGTATTGACAATTAAGAACACGGTAACAACAATTAGTAATATTACTGCAACAATCGTACATTTTTCAATTACTTTAAAGGCTGATAAAAACTTATTTACCATTGTTTCCCCATAATTTACAGAGTCTACTCCTTCAATATTTTGAATGGTAGAAGCTGTTTCCCCAATTTTTTCAATATCATCTACTTTAATTTGAAAAGTATCCTTTAGAGGATTTTCATTTTCATCCCATTCTTTCATTGCTGCATCTAGAATATTAGAGGAAGATTGCATTTCTTGTTTTAAGTCTTTTTTGGATTTATATACAATGTTAGAAACATTATCTATTTGTTCTAATCTAGCTCTAATTACTCCAATTTTACTTTCTTCTACTTCTCGGTTAATAAATACTACAATCGTTACATCTTCTTTGATTAATTTCGTAAAATTATTGACATTTAAGGAAGCTAAAAGGGCGATTGCTACAATAATTAAAGTAATCGTAATACAGGAAATAGAAGCTAGAGATAAAGAAAAATTACGAAAGACACTGCGGAAAGCATCTCTAATACTTCTTCCAAACATTCTAATTGGTTTCATTTTTATACTTTCCTTTCTCTTCATCACTAATTAATCTTCCATCTTTTAGGGTGATGACTCTCTTTTTCATTTTATTAACAATATCTTTATCATGAGTTGCCATCATAATCGTTGTTCCTGTTGTCGAATTAATATCCTCTAATACTTTCATAATCTCCATACTTTTTTCTGGATCTAAGTTTCCGGTTGGTTCATCACAAAGTAATAGTTTTGGTTCATTTACAATCGCACGAGCAATCGCTACTCTTTGTTGTTCCCCTCCAGATAACTGATCTGGATAATTTCTTAATTTTCCTTTTAAACCTACTAATTCTAATGCTCTTAATACCTTTTTATTAATCTCATCCTTTTTTGTTCCAATTACTTCTAGGGCAAAAGCTACATTTTCATAAACAGTAGATTTTGGAAGGAGACGATAATCTTGAAAGACAATTCCTAATTTTCTTCTTAGTTTATATACTTTACTATTTCTTAGTTTCGCAACATTTAATCCACCAACTATAATTTCTCCTTTTGTTGGTTTTTCTTCTCTATATAACATCTTAATCAAAGTACTTTTTCCGCATCCTGTTCCACCGATTACAAAGACAAAGTCACCTTTTTTAATCTTTAAATTCAAATCATATATTGCTGTTACACCATTCTTATATTGCATGGTAACATGATTCATTCTAATTAATTCCAATCGTACCACTATCCTTTCATAATCATCATTATATCATACTTTTGTCGCTTTTTTTAGAAATTTGTAAAAATTATTATGTTAATTGTTGGAAAAAAATATTTGGAAGATGTCATATTTTTTCGAATATTAGAGTAATATGGGATAGGTGAAGAATATGAATGTTTTAAAGAATAAAAATTTTTATAATTATCTCTATGTTTCTTTGTTTCTGGTTCTAGTGATTCTTGGGGGAGTTCTGATGAATTTTATAGGAAAACCTCATTCTACTACTACCAATTTTATGAGTGCTACGGTTCTTTCTGTAGCTAATGATAAGATTACTGTACAAGATGATTATGATTTAATTTATACATTTGATATGATTTGTAATCAACTACAAGTTGGAGATCGCGTTGTTTTTGAATATTCTGGCTTATTGGATAAAGATACAGAACTTCAAAATATTTCTATTATTGATTATGATATTCATTCTGTTTCCCAGGATACTGAAGATATTAGTCTCATTAGTAACTTAGGAAATGATGGTATTTTTTCTAAATATTATAATCTAGCCAAGAGTAAGTTAGACAGTTTATCTTTAGAGGAAAAAATTGGGCAATTATTTTTGGTCAAATATCCTGGTTCACAGGTAATCACGGATCTTAATCAGTACCCAGTTGGTGGTTTTATCTTTTATGAAAATGATTTTTCTAATAAAACAAGACCAGAAGTAATTGATATGATTCAAAAATTACAGAATGCTAGTAAAATTCCTTTATTTACAGCAGTGGATGAAGAGGGAGGAAATGTTGTTCGAGTAAGTAGTAATCCGCAGTTAGCTAGTACTAAATTTTTATCTCCTCGTTCTTTGTATCAATCTGGTGGATTTGATTTGATTCGTCAAGATACAATTGAAAAAAGTAATTTGTTAGAGGGACTTGGATTGAATCTGAATTTAGCTCCAGTTGTCGATGTTTCAACAGATTCTGGTGACTATATGTATTCTAGATCTTTAGGGGAAAATACAGAACTTACTTCTACTTATGCAAAAACTGTGATTGAGGCTAGTAAAGCTGCTAAAGTATCTTATGTATTAAAACATTTCCCAGGTTATGGCAATAATCAAGATACTCATACTGCTAAGGTTACTGATAGTAGGAGTTATGATGATATTCGTAACAATGATTTACCTCCTTTTCAAGCGGGGATTGATGCTGGAGCAGAAGCTGTTTTAGTGAGTCATAATGTTGTTACTAATATTGATGACACCAATCCCGCTTCTCTATCTGCGGGAGTACATAATCTATTACGAAATACTTTAAAATTCACTGGCGTTATTATAACGGATGATTTGTCAATGGGAGCTTTAGACGGAGTAGATCAAGTAATCACAAAAGCTATTTTAGCGGGAAATGATTTACTCATGATTTCGGATTATAAGGCTGGTTTTCAAGAAGTAAAAACCGCGATTGAAAATGGTATTATTAGTGAAGATACCATCAATAAAATCGCATTAAGAAATCTTGCTTGGAAATACGCCAAAGGACTTATGATTGAAAAATTAAAATAAAAGTATTTTATAATAGAAAAAGGTACCACATGATGTGATGCCTTTTTTCTTTTTCATTGGATAGTTTTCTTAATAACATTTTCCGGTGTAGTTTGGAATAATGTTTGATTGTCCGTTTCCTGCTACTCTAGGAATATTGTTTTCTCTATTTTGAAAAGTTACATTGTTAGAATAATTGATGATTCCACTTTCACTAAGCAAATCATAACTAGCATTTGAATCTATTTTTCCATTACAAATATTAATTGTACCGTTTCCTCCATTCAATATTGCCCACCGACTAGAAAAAACAGAAATATTACTAATATTAATGATACCATTATTATTAATTCCTTGATGCAATCCATAAAAAGTTCCACCATTAATGTTAACGGTTCCACCTCCATTATTCTGTAGTGCTCCATTTCCTGTATTTTGATTAGGATTTTTATCTCCTTCTGCATAAACACATAAACCACTGGTTGTAGCTTCTGGATTATTGGTACATTGATTTGCTTCATGAGCATTAATATTTATCGTTCCGGTTGACTTATTTCCAATTGCTGGACTCCATGTTTTAGCTACAGATGATATATAGATTGGTTTTTCCGTTTGATGGATATAAATTGTTCCTTTTCCATGAAGAAATATACCATTTTTATTTCCTATAATTATCCCACCATTTACGAATAATTTAGCTGAATAACCAGGATTCAAATTAATTGCATTTTCTTTATTGCTACGAATAGTACCGCAATTGATAATGGTGATTGCCTCATTTGAATTGTGGCACCCAATACCGTATGATCCTTCTATTTTGGTATCTTCATTGACTGTTAATTTTCCATTTGTACAAATGGCTGATGCATCAGCAGTATTATAACTAATAATATGCATATTAGATACTTCCACATTGCCAGTGTTGTCAACTGAAATAGCTATACCATTAGAAGTAATTTCTCCATTTTTAATATTCATGGTACCATTTACCTGAAATAACTTAGTATTTTCTGTTTTTATCTTTTTCCCATTTAAATCTAAAACAATATTCTTATCTTTCTCAATTGTAATGAAGCTTGTTTTCGTGATATCTTTGGTTACTATGATTTCTCCTTTTGTTCTACTTTTTAAAGCTTCTTCTATGGTGTCA
>CANRPT010000048.1 GCA_947632565.1 uncultured Bacilli bacterium
GAAATTATCGAAGAATTGGAGAGATTAGCAATGGATGAAGAGTTTATCTATGCCTATGATCATGAAGCAGTGAGAAAGAAAGAAGAGAATTCCATACGAAAAGATTCTTATGAAGAAGGTTTAGAACAAGGTATTACACAAGAAAAAATGGAAATTGCGAAACAAATGTTAAAAAAAGGACTAGATAGGAAAACAATTTCTGAATGTACAGGTTTAACACTACTAGAAATTCAAAATCTAAAACAGAAAGAATGTTAGATAAAACTAGCATTCTTTTTTCATGATGAATAGAAAACAAAACAACTCATATTTATAAAAATATGGTAAATAATAACAATAAAATTCCTAAGAAAATTCCTAATTTTGTGATCTTTTTATTTTCCTGATGAATCACTTTAGGAAGTAGCTCTAATAATAAAATATAAACAAGCATTCCAAGAGTTAAACATAACGAAATACCTTCTACTAAATCCAATACTTTTCCTGATGGGAAAAAGTAAATAGCTAGTCCACCAATAAAGGTAGATAAAGAAATTCCAAATAGATAAAGAAATGTTTTTTTCTTACTATTACTAGCCTTATAGAAGAAAGAAGCAATCATCATTCCAAGGGGAATATTATGAAGTCCTACTCCAATAGATGCCAATATTCCGGCTTTTAAATCAGAATTCACCAAAAGATAAATCGCCATTCCTTCTACTAGGTTATGAAGTACTAAAGCAATACTAGAAACTAATCCTAAATGGCGAAAATTTCTTTCATCATCCTCAGTAGTTTCTATATCATCTTCATGATCTGGAATAAATGTATCTAATATTTTTAAAAAAAGAAATCCTATTGCTGCGCCAACTATAATATATAAAATATTATAAATTCCATTTCCAGTATCAATCGTTTCATATGTTTCTGGAATTAAATCGATACTAATGAGCATTAAAATAACACCAAAAGCAAAACTAACAGAGAATTGAATAAATTTATTATTATTTTTAGAAACAAAAACAATAAATGCTCCCATTAAAATAAAAATTCCTAATAATAAAGTAAATAATAGTCCCATTTTATCACCTCAATATTGTATAAATGATTACTACTACTCCTAAAATTACTCGATACCACATAAATATTTGAAAATCATGTTTTTTCAAATAACGAAGCAAGAATTCAATACACCAAAGACCTGCTACAAAACTAACTAAGATTCCAATCACAAAAATAGGAAGATGAGTAGTAATAGCAGTTATGGTAGAGGAATCCAAAACAGATAATACTGCCGCCCCTAATACAACTGGTGCAGATAGATAAAAAGAAAATTTAGCTGCTTCTTCTCTTTTTAGCTTTAATCCTCTAGCAGCAGCAATCGTAGTTCCACTTCTAGAAAAACCTGGAATTAAAGCAAAAACTTGACTACAACCAATTAAAATAGCATCTGTCATTTTCAAATCTTGAAAAGTTTTTTCTTGTTTTGATTTTTTATCAACTAAATAAATAAGGATTCCCATAAGGATTAAACTACAACCAATTAAGATAAAATTGGTACGAATCATCTCTTCTATGACATCTTCCAATAGTACTCCCACAATTGCTGCTGGAATGGTTGCAACCACAATATACCAAAATAATTTTCCTTCCTTTGTTTTGTTTCCTTTGGTAAGTCCGGATATTACCATCTTCCAAAAATCTTTCAAAAAATAAATGGCAATTGCTAGTAAAGTACCAAAATGTAAAGCAATATCAAAAGCAAGAGCAAAATCTCCTGTTACACTAGATGCACCAAGACCAAATAAATCACGAAAAATAATTAAATGTGCACTAGAAGAAATGGGTAAAAATTCACTAATTCCTTGTATTATTGCTAAAAGAATAACTCCTAAATCCATATTATTTCTCTCCTAACTTATAACCAATTCCAATTCCTAGTACAAACATGATAAGTCCAATCAAAACTTGTGGAATAGTAAAAGTAATCACTACTACTTCATGATAAACAGAAACTGGAATAGCAATAATACTAGCTAAGATAAATCCGATTACGCCAAAGAAAGTTTTCTTTTCATATTTTGCCAGTAACCATTCAATTAATTTGGCTACTAAGATAATTCCTGCTAAAACTCCTATTCCAAAAAACAAAGCTACAAAGAAATTCGGATAGATGTTTTCAAAATGAGTTAATTCCTTTACAACTTTCATAATAGGAAAATAATATCCTAATAGCATTAATACCAAAGACCCACTTACTCCAGGAATTACCATCGTAGCGGCAGCAATCATACCAATAACAGAAATTCCCAAATATCCTAATACACTTAAATTATCAAATTTAGCATCTCCTAAACCATTACCAAATAATTCTTTAGAAAATGCTAATGCCATAACAAGTAAAAAGGTAGCAAATAAAATCAAATAACTAGAGAATTGTTTTTGTTCTTCACTTCCCTTTACTCTAGCAATTAGCATAGGAATTCCACCCGTTACTAATCCCATAAAAAATAAAGAAGTTGGAATCGGATAATGATCAAAGCTATTAGTAATTACTCCGCTCATGGTTAGAATGGATAATCCTATTCCAATAAAAACAGGAAATAAAAACTTTAGATTTTCTTTCAGATTAGAAAAGAAATGACTGATTGCTCCAATAAAGTTTTCGTAAATTCCAAGAGTTAAGGCAAGGGTTCCTCCGCTTACTCCAGGAATCAAATTGGCAACCCCCATTATAAACCCTTTTATGACCAATAATACATATTTCATATTTCACACCTTTTTCCTACATTTATTTTATCAAAGAAATTATATTTCGAAAAGATTCTTTTTATGTTTTATCGGATGACATTCATGATAGCTGGAATAATTTGTTTCTTTCTTGATACTACTCCATCTAGAAAAATACCTTCTTCTACATCCACTAAATCAAAACTATCTGCAATGATTTCACTAGCACTCTCTGTAAATAATAAATAACTTCCATTTCGAATAATATCTGTAATTACTACTACTATTAAACGGCATCTTCTATTTTTGGTTAATTCATTAATATAAGAAATAAATTCTTCTTTTTTAGAAAAGATAGAATCGATATCTAGAGTAAAAACTTGACTAACAGCAAAACTTAGTTCATCATTTTGATAGATTTTGATATCGGCATTTACAATTTCTTCAATACTTTTTCCTGATAATGAGGTTCCGGCTTGAAACATTTTTAAAGCATATTGATGATAATCTATTCCTAAATTTGTTGCTAGTTCTTGTACAATCTTTCGATCTAAATCTGTCGTAATAGGACTAGTTAAAGCTAACGTATCAGATAAGATACCAGATAACATCAATCCTTGATTTGGTTTTGGGATTTCTATTTTATTTTCTTGATATAAAAGATAAATAATCGTATTGGTACAACCAACTGACATATTTCTAAAATTAATAGGATTTTTGGTAGAAATATTACCTAATTTATGATGATCAACGATTTCAATAATTTCTGCTTCTTCTAATCCTTCTACACTTTGTTCTAGTTCATTATGATCTACTAAAATTACTTTTTTTCTGTTTTTATCTTGTTCTGTAATTTCTGTAATACGAATTAAGCCTTTACAAGTATTTCCTTTTCCAATAATCGGATAATTATTATGTTTTAATTTACTCGTTTTTACTAAAAAATCATCATAATAAGTATCTTCTAAAAAAGTATATGGTCGATCAATGGGAATAATGTTTTTTAAATAATTCGCTAAGCCTATCACTTTTGTCGTATGAAAAGTATCGAAATGTGTACGAATAATATTGACTTTATTTTTCTTTGCAGTTTCTAAATGTTCTGTTTTGATTTCTGCATTTCCAACTAGGATTAACATTTTGACTCCCGATAAAACTGCATATTCGATGACACTATGTCGATCTTCCACAATTAAAATATGATTTTTTTCTAATGAAACATGATTTAAAATCGTGGTACTGCGATAAGTTGCTGCTAAAATATTTCCACATATTTCTTCTTCAAACTTTAATACTTCTTCTCCTTCTAAAGTATCTAATAAATTTTGATAGGAAGTATTTAAATAACTATAGTTTCCACTAATCAATTCTTTTGCTATCATTTTTATTGTTACTAAACCAACAAATTTTTTATTATCATCTACCACTGGTACACCAGTAATTCCTTTTTCTAACATAGATTGATAAGCTTCTTTCATCGATACATTTTGATTCATAAAATAATTTTTATGGTAATTTAAATCCTTTAATTGTAATTTTACATCATTTAGTAACATTGGTTCTTCTACCTGAAAATAACTTAAAACGAATTTTGACTCATCATTTAAATCTCCTAATCTAGCAGGAACTGTATTCATTCCTAGTTGATTTTTTAAATAAGATAGATTAATTGCACTCGTAATTGAATCTGTATCTGGTTTTTGATGTCCAAATATATATACTTTTTCCATAATCATACCCCTTGTATTCTTACTATTAATTATTATACAATAATTTTTAACTATCTACAATTCCCAAAATTAAAAAGCTTCACAAGATTAAGTTAAATGAGTTTTTCAATTCTTGCAGTTTTCTGTATTAGTAAAAATGTAGTTTTTCCTTTTTTATTTTTCATGAAAAAAATAATAGCACCTTTCAGTCCTATTATTTTATTATTCTATTGATCTCTTACTTTAGCATGTAACTTTGCTTCTACATTGGTAATGATTTGATGGAAGATTTCCATTACTTCTGTATCACTTAATGTTTTTGTTTGATCTTGGAAAGTTAAACGAAAAGCAATCGATTTTTCATTTTCTCCTACATTTTCTCCTTCATAAACATCAAAGATAGAAATATCTGTTAAATTTTTTCCTCCTGATTTTTGAATGATTGCACTAATTTCAGATGCTGATACTTTCTTCTCTACCACAAATGCTACATCCTTACGAATACTTGGAAATTTAGAAATTTCTTTATAATTCATTTTCTTTACACGGAAGAAAAATAAAGTATCTAGATTGATTTCTGCCACATAAATAGAATCATTCGTTATACTAGGATGTATTTTTCCAATCATTCCTATTTTTTCTCCACTAATATAGATAGAGGCACTTTGACCTGGATGAAGTTCTTCTGGAATATCTTTTACTTCTAACGTATAACGATTCTGATATCCAAGATATTCTAGTAGTTCTTCTAATACTCCTTTTATTGTATAAAAGCTTACTTTTTGAGGAGTAAGACCTAGATGATAATCTCCTGTCATCAAAATGGCTAATTTATTTTCTTCTAAATAATTTTCATCTCTTTTAGAGAAACCTTTTCCAATTTCAAAGATACAAATATCTTTACTTTCTCTTGCTTTATTATATTCATAAATATGAAATAGAGATGGAAGTAAGCTATATCGTAAAGTATTTCTATCTTCACTCATAGGATCCAATACTTTTACCATTTCAAAGTTATCTAGAGTAAACTGATGAACTTCTTTTTCACTAATTAAAGAATAACTTAATGTTTCATTTAATCCCATACTAGCTAATTTATTACGAATCATACGATAGTTTTTATTAACCGTACCTGGTACAACTGGTAAAATCATTTCTTTCCCAACGATTTTATCGATTCCATAAATTCTTCCTACTTCTTCAATTAAATCTTCTGGAATGGAAATATCGATTCTTCTAGTAGGAACCGTAACAAGGATTTCTTCTTTTTTCTCTTTTGTTTCAAATCCTAATCTTCTAAAAATATCTAAGATTGTTTCTTTTTCAAGGAGGATTCCTAATACTTGGTTTATTTTAGAAACCGTTACAGAAATTTCTTTATCTTTCATATCTAGATGATTATATTCTATCATCCCGGATACAATTTCTGCATCTGCATATTTTTCAAGAAGATGACAACTTCTTAAAATCGCTAAATAAGTTCTTTTGGGATCTAATCCTTTTTCAAAACGAATACTTGCTTCACTTCTTAATACTTTTTTAGAAGTTTTACGAATAAAGGTTGGCTGGAAAATAGCTGATTCAATGATAATATCCTTGGTATCTTTTTCTATTTCTGTTGTTAATCCACCCATCACTCCGGCAAGTCCCACTGCTTCTTTTTTCGTTGCAATGACGATATCACTACTTGATAGTATTCTTTCTTGATGGTCTAAAGTTACTAGTTTTTCATTTTCCTTAGCCATACGAACAATAAGTTCATTTCCTAAACGATCACTATCATAATAATGAAGAGGTTGACCTGTTTCTAACATGACGTAGTTACTAATATCTACTACATTATTAATTGGTCGAATACCAGATGCAATCAAACGATTTTTTATAAAATCTGGGCTTTCTTTAATCGTTACATTTTTTACTTTTTTAGCTAAAAATAAGGGACAGTTTTCTGTTTCTATATGAAGGGAAAAAGAATCTTTCATATTTTCCTTGTTTTCTGTAAAATCAACTTTCATTTCTTTTACTGGTTTATCATATAAAGCTCCTATTTCATAAGCCATTCCTAAAATACTCAATAAATCTCCACGATTAGAAGTTAATTCGAAATCAATTACTTCATCCTCTAAATTCAAATAAGAAATAGCATCTTCTCCAATAGGGGCATCATCTGGAAGTTCATGAATTCCGGTAAAATCTTTTTCTGTTAAGAATTTATGTTCTAGTCCAAGTTCAGACATTGCACATAGCATGCCATTCGATTCTTGTCCACGAATTACTCCTTTTTTAATTGTACCACCAGGAAGTTCTGCTCCAGCTAAAGCAACAATTACTTTTAAACCGGTTCTAACATTAGGTGCCCCACAAACAATCTGCAATACTTCCTTACCTACATTTACTTTACATACATGTAAATGATCACTATCTGGATGAGCAATACATTCTACTACTTCTCCAATTACTAACTTAGTAGCTGGGATTAATTTTTCGCAAGAATCATATTCATTTCCAATTCCGGTCATATCTTCTGCTAATGTTTTACTATCTACTGGAATTTCTACATAATCACTAACGAATTTCCTACTTAATTTCATTTTCCTCATCCTTTCTATCAAATTGTTCTAAGAAACGAATGTCATTGGTATATAAATAACGAATATCAGGAATTTCATAACGAAACATCGCAAAACGATCTAATCCCGTCCCAAAAGCAAATCCAGTCCATTCTTTTGGATCATATCCACCCATTTCTAAAACATTGGGATGAACCATTCCAGCTCCTAATACTTCAATCCAACCACTTTGTTTACATAAAGGACATCCTTTTCCTCCACATTTAAAGCAACTAACATCTACTTCTACACTTGGTTCCGTAAACGGGAAGAAACTTGGACGAAATCTTACTTTGGTATTTTCTCCTAACATCTTTTTTGCAAATAACTCTAATGTTCCTTTTAAATCAGCAAGACTAACATTTTTATCAATGACTAATCCTTCTACTTGACCGAATTGATGAGAATGGGTTGCATCATCATCACGTCGATATACTTTTCCAGGACAAATCATACGAATTGGTGTTTTTTCGGTATTTTGTTGCATCGTTCTTGCTTGTACACTAGAAGTTTGGGTTCTTAATAAATATTCTGGATCAATATAAAAGGTATCCTGAGCATCTCTTGCAGGATGTCCAAGTGGTACATTTAATCGCTGAAAGCAATTTTCATCTGTTTCTACTTCTGGTCCATCTACCACATCATATCCCATCGATACAAAGAAATCTTCTACATCTTCTATAATTCTTTGAAAAGGATGACGGGATCCTCTTCTGATTTTTTCGCTTGGTAGGCTAATATCAATTGTATCTTTTTCTAGCATACGATTTAATTCTTCTTTTTCGATTTTTTCTTCTACTTTCGTAATTTCTTCTGTAACATAGGTACGAATTGTATTGGCAAGACGTCCTATTTCCTTTTTTTCTTCTACCGATAAATCCTTCATATTACTAGTAAGTTCTGTTACTAATCCTTTTTTTCCTAAGTATTTGTTTTTTAATTCTTGAATTTCTTGTTTTGTAGTAATATGCTCTAAATCTTTTTGTAATAATTTTTGGATTTCTTGTTCCTTTCCCATTTTATCTCCTCCTTTAGTAATCTAAATAAAAAAGCGACTATTCGTATAAGGACGAATTAGCCGCGGTACCACCTTAATTATAGATTACTCTATCTCTTTTCTTTTTTAACGCAAAAGCTACGCCGTAACCGGAAACTCCAAAGACGAATTCATAAGTTTTTATGCTTTGTTTTCACCAACCACAAAGTCTCTATTCATAAAAGATCTTATTACTACTTCTTTTTCCTAGTTTTCTCCAAGATGTTTTTAATTATATAATAAAATTTATATTTTGTAAATACAGTTAAGAAATTTTTTGTCAATTGTCTTATAATTGTAATTTAAAAAATGAAGTGCACAATTGTTGTGCAATAAGTTTTAGAATTTATTTATAAGCAAATCATTGACA
>CANRPT010000049.1 GCA_947632565.1 uncultured Bacilli bacterium
GCGCTTTTGCATGCTTTTATTTTTTACTTGACTTTTTTTGCTTATTCTATGACTTTCCTATTGTACAAGAAAAAAAGTGGATTTTAATCCACTTTTCCCATCTTTCCAAGAGGCCAAATTCTCATCATGACAGTACCTTGAATTTGCTTTTTAGAAACTAATCCTAAAGAAGGATCTCTACTATCATAAGAATCTGGTCGATTATCTCCTAAAACCAAATAATAACCATCTGGAATAACTCCATCCGGACATTTCTCCAAAGGACAAATATCTTCGAATAAAAAATTATTGGTTTTCACCTCTGGATTTAAAAAAGATTCTCGATATCCTTCATCATTAACATATAAAATTCCATTTAAATAATCAATTTTTTCTCCTGGTAATCCAATCACTCTTTTAATATATGTTTTTTTATCCGGTGCCTTTAATACTACAATTTCATTTCTTTTGATAGAAAATAATTTAGGAGAAAATTTTGATACGAGTACGGCATCTCCTTCTTCTAAAGTAGGAGTCATAGAATTACCTGCTATGGGATGAATAGAGACAACAAAAGTAAGAATAAAAACTACAACTGCTGCAGCAATGATATAACCCATACAATCTCTTAAAAATTCTGTTACCTCTCTCAGATCCATCTTTGACACCCTCTTTTTACTATATTCATTCTATCACATTTTTTGGATGGAAACAATTCTATTTGCCAAAAATGAATATTTATTCTTCTTCATTATCAAGTGATAAGAGTTTTTGAATATCTTTTTCAGTCAATTTAGAAAGAATATTTTGATCTCGATCTTCCCCTTCTATGAGGGTATCTGCTAATATTTTCTTTTTATTTTGTAATTCTAAAATTCTTTCCTCAATTGTACCCTTACAGATTAATTTAATTACTTCTACCGTTTTTTTCTGTCCAATTCTATGAGCTCTATCGGTTGCTTGATTTTCTACTTGTGGATTCCACCACAAATCTAAATGAATGACGACATCAGCACTAGTTAAATTTAAGCCTGTTCCTCCAGATTTTAAGGTAATTAAAAATACATTTGTGTCATCCTGATTAAATTTTTCAACCAGTTCCATTCGTTTCTTGGAAGAAACACTACCATCTATAATATAGGTAGAGATATTTTGTTTCGTAAATTCCTGATAAACAATATCTAAAGCCATCTTATAGCTAGTAAATAATAAAATTTTATGTCCATTTTCGATAATTTCTTTCGTTAGAGAGATGAGATTCTCTATTTTAGCACTTCCTCCTTGATAATTTTCATAAATAATTCTGGGATCAATACAAAGTTGTCTTAATTTTGTAAGTAATTGTAGAATTTTAAAATTACCTTTCTGAAATCCTTCATTTGCTAAAATCTCATCCATTTCTTTTTTGGTTTTTTCTAGTTGTGACACATATAATTTTTTCTGTTCTTGATTTAAATCGATATAAATATTATTTTCGATTTTATCCGGTAATTCTTTTACTACATCTTTTTTCTTTCTTCTTAGAATAAATGGTTTGATTTGTTGATTGAGAGAATCAAGAACTTTTAAATTTTCCGAATCGACATCTTTGATTGCATATTTCTTTTGAAAGTTAAGATTACTTGCTAGATATCCTGGCATAATAAAATCAAAGATACTCCATAATTCTAACACAGAATTCTCTAGAGGTGTTCCTGTTAAAGCAATCTTCGTATTTGCATTTAATTGTTTTACCGCTTTTGTCATTTGAGCATGAATATTTTTGATATTTTGAGCTTCATCAATTGCTACTAACTCAAAATTCATAGCAAAATACTTTTCTTGATCTTGTCTTACTAACCCATAAGTAGTAATTAAAATATTGATATCATCTACTTCCTCTAATTCTTGTTTACGTACCCATTTATTTTCTGCAAACACTTTATATTTTAATTCACTACCAAATTTATCAAACTCATTCTTCCAATTATAAATTAAAGAAGTAGGTGCCACAATTAAAATTTTAGCATCTTTCTTTTCTTTTAAAATTTGCTTGATGAAATAAATTAACTGTATGGATTTTCCAAGACCCATTTCATCTGCTAAAATTCCTCCAAATCCACATTGATAAATATTGTATAACCATTTTACCCCAATTTCTTGATAATCCCTTAGTATTTTTTGATCTTGTTTAGAAAAATCTACTGTTGCGTCTTTATAGGAGTAAAATTTTTGAATGAATTCGTCAAATAAATTATTGGTTTTAATAATATGGTATTTTTCTTTTTTTAAACTATCTAAGTAAATAGCTCGATACTTTGGGATTATTCCTGAACCTTGCTTTAAATCTTTTTTAGATATTTCCATTTCTTCTACAAAATCTTCTAATTCTTTTAATTCTTCATTTTCACTTAAATCCAGTAAATCCCCACTTTTTAAGCGATAATATTTCTTTTTTCCCTTCAAATTTTCTAAAATATCAACAATTTCATCCTGATTAATATTTCCTAAATCAAAATCATATTTCATAATATGATCTTGTCCAATATGAAAGCTAGAAGAAATAGGATTATTTTTTAAAATTTTCGTATTTTTCATCTGATCGGAAGTAAATACTTCATACTTTTTAGCTAATTCTACTAAAGATTCTTCTAAAAAATTTCCAATTTGATCGATGTCATCCATATAAATTTGTTTCTGATTTACTAAAAATCCATAAGTTAATAACTCTTGTAAGACTTCTTTTTCTGTTTCTTCTGCTCGAATAATTTTTTGATTTTCTTCAAAATAATCAACTTCCTGTTCTTGATAAGTAAACTTCAAATGACATAAAATGATTCCATTTTTGAAATCTAGATAAATTTTAGTTTCAGGTTTTACTCCTAACACAATTTTATCCTCTACCGTAGAATCTAAAATGATTTTATCTTGAATCATAGGTAAGATACCATAATGAAATAATTTAAAATCTTCTTCTGGAAATAAGATTTCTGATAAATGATTCGTTTCTAATATTTCAATCATCCTTCTTACTTTTTCTGGAATTTGATATAAGATATGATTTTTTATCGCATAAGAATAATCTTTGGATAAAAAGGAACAACCCTCTTTTAACATCACTAAATGATAGTAATCTTCTTCTTTAGAAATTTTCATGGAAACTGGATTTTCATAAGAAATCCCTTGTATTTCACCATAACCATCAATGAAAAACTTTTTATTTGTTAGTAAAACTAGAAAGGGACTAAAATCACTTGTTCGAACTAGTAAATTTTGCATATTGTAATAAGGATTTGTGTTCTGTAATGCTTTTAAGTAATCCAAAATTTTTTCATCTTCTTTGGAAAAAAAGTATTGATTTTCATCATAAGTAAAACTTTTCCCAAAAACTAATTTTTCAGAATTCTTTTTATAGATTCTTAAAAATTGATTTAACTTATTATTGAGGCTATAAAGTTTATCTTCTCCCATTCTAAATTCTAATTTTATTCCATCTTCATAATAATTATGATAAAAATATAAAGTAACTTCTAAGAATAATTGTTTTTTTAAATGAATTTCTTGCTTTTTTGGTGGTTGATAAAATGCTTCTAAAATTTGTTTGGAAATTCTTAAACTTTTTTCCTTTGGGTCTAAAGGAAAAAGCTCTTCTTGATAGCGAAGTAAGGAAGCAGCAATATGTTTACACATCTGAAAAGAATGATATTGTGGGCAGGTACAGGTACTACTTATGATTTTATGATGATCCATTTGAATTCTTACATCATAGCTATCATAAGTACGTTCTGATTCCACTTCAAAAATATAAGTATTTACTTTTCGTTGTTCATAATATCCTTGATAATGCACATAATGTCTTGGATAATATTTGCCTTTTTCAAAGGCATCCTCTCCCACATAATGACGAATTTCTTGTACCTCAGTATTCATAGCATAACTCCTTTATTGAAACTAAGTTTTATTATATGAAAAAAAAGAAAAGAACTCAACTATTTTATAAATTCTTTTCTAATAAGGATTCTCCTGTCATTTCAATTGGCTTTTCCAGATGCATAAGTTCTAAAATGGTAGGGGCAATATCCCCTAATTTACCAGGATGCAATAATATATTTTCTTGACAAACAATAAATGGAACAGGGTTCGTCGTATGAGAAGTTACTACATGATTTTCTTCATCTATCATATATTCACAATTTCCATGATCTGCTGTTACAATCAAAAGTCCTCCTAGTTCTTTGATTTTTTGATACAATCTTCCTAAGTGAAAATCTACTGCTTCTACTGCCTGAATAGCTGCCTCTAACTTTCCGGTATGTCCTACCATATCACAGTTTGCATCATTTAAAATCACAACATCATATAAGTTTTTATCTAGTTCTGAAAGTAAAGTATCTGTTACTTCCACAATACTCATTTCTGGTTTTAAATCATAAGTTGCTACTTTTGGAGAAGGAATTAAAATCTTTTTTTCATTCGGATAATCTACTTCTTTACCACCATCAAAAAAGAAAGTAACATGGGCATATTTTTCTGTTTCTGCAATTCTTAATTGAGAAAGATGATTTTTTGCTAAGTATTCTCCTAAAATATTCGATAAAGAGGGATCTGGAAAGGCACTTTCTGCAATGACAGATTCCACAACCGGCATCATCGTTACTACTTTTACATGAGAAAAGGAAACTACTTTCATCTCGTGAAAGGAAGGATTGGTAATTGCTGTAAATAATTCTCTTAAACGATCTTTTCGATAATTAAAAACAATCACTCCATCATTTTCTTCTAAATTTCCTGATTCTTCCAATATTGTAGGAATCAAAAATTCATCCGTAATATTTTGTTGATAACTTTCTTGAATCAATTGGGAAATGGAAGAACTTTTAGGACCTTTAGCTAACACAATCGCATCATAAGCTTTTTTCAATCGATCATAGTTATTATCTCGATCCATTGCATAATAACGACCACTAATCGTAGCAATTTTTCCTATTCCGATTTCTTTTAGTTTCTCTTCTACTTGTGAAATATAAGTATAACTACTAGTAGGAGATACATCTCTTCCATCAGTAAAAAGATGCAGATATAATCTTTCTATATTGTTTTGTTTACACATCTCTAAAAGAGCCATTAAATGAGAAATATGAGAATGTACTCCTCCATCACTAACCAATCCCATTAGATGTAGTTTCGAATGATTTTTTTTCGTATACTCCATGACTTTTAAAAGTTCTTCATTTTGAAAAAAATCACCATTTTCAATACTATTAGTAATCAATTCTTGAGGTTGATAAACAATTCTTCCTGCTCCTATGTTCATATGTCCTACTTCACTATTTCCCATCTGTCCCTCTGGAAGTCCTACTTTTTTGCCACTTGCCTCTAAAGTAGTATGAGGGTAAGTATTCCATAAATAATCAAAGTTTGGCTTTTTTGCTAATTGAACCGCATTTCCCTTGGTCTCTTCTCTTAATCCAAATCCATCTAAAATGCATAACACAACAGGTTTCATCATTTTCCTCTTTTCTTATTACAAATTTTCTTTTAAACAAAATGCTGCATAAATCGGAACATATTGAATTCCTTTTTTCACACTAAAATTATCTTCTGTAAATCGAATCGCTTCCGTAATTTGAAATTTACTCATAAATAAAGATAAAGATTTTGCTTTGGATAAATTTTTATTCACAATCTCAATCGGAATTACTTTACCCGCTCTAGTTTGTACCACAAAAGGTACTTCTGCTTTTCCTTCTGATTGGTAATAATATAAATTATAACCACAGGATACTAAAGTACTAGCAATTTGATTTTCATATAAGATGTATTTCAAATGATCATCGGTTAACAACTTCATTCTAGTAGAATGCATCATCATCAATAATACCCCAGTATCATTTAAGTATAACTTAAAGCTTTCCGAATCTTTGCACTTACTAAGAGGAGGTTTTACTTCACTAATTTTATGACAACGATAGCAGATGCCATTATTGGCTAAAAAATCAATACTAGCTTCATAATCTTTACTTCTTCCTCCGGTTCTCATTAAACCATATTGAAATTTACGATTTGGTTTTAATAATTGATAAGGAAGGATATTGATTACTTCATTCGCTCTTGCAACATCAATAAAGTTATTGAGATACAATAATTGTTCTTTATAGCAGTCTAGTTGTTTTTCATGAATGATTTTAATTTTTAAATCTGTTTCTTTCTGGATATTAGCAAGTACACTTTCTGGAAGACCACCTGTCATTAGATATTCTTCATAATAATCCATCGCAATATTATGAAAAGGCATCGGTTTATGATTACGATAAGATGCTTTAATAAAATCGATTAATTCCATATTTCCAATTGCTCTTAAATACTCTTCAAAATCCATCGAAAACATATATTTATACTGCAGTTCTTCCACTTTAAAAACCATTAATTTTTCTTTCAAAGAAGTAATGAGTATAATATGATAATCGGTTACTTCACTACCAAACTTTTTAATTGCTTTCACAATATCTTCATTGGTTACATTATCAATAATAATTAAGGTATCATTCTTTAAAATTGGTTCTCCATTTAATAAGGCAAGTCTAGCAATAATTTTGTCCGTTGTTCTTTCTTTCTGCATCACACTAAGGAGTGACTGATTATTATCACTATTAAAATAAGCTACTGTTTTATATTCTCGTTCTCCAAATTCAACAGCAGTATAAGTTTTTCCAATTTGTTTATTTCCATATAATAATAACGGTTTTCTATTGGCATCTTTTTTCCATTTTAGTAAATCAGAATAAATTTTTCGTTCCATAAAACGTATCCTCCTTACAGATTTTATAATTAAATTATAAGCCTTTCCAAATATCTTGTCAATATAGAGAAAAAAGAGTTTATGAAATTATCTTAAATAAACTCTTCTTAAATAAATATAAGTATTAGCAGCATAGCCAGTATACGGATTAACAGTATGACCATTATAAATTTCAATAAATGGATAGTATAAAGCACTGTCTACATTGATATTAACACACTGTATCGTATCCTGTTGGGCAGAAGTTCCTTCCGTCAAATTAATAGCTGTATGAGCAGTAGCATAAGAGTTGATAGCAAGTCCTAAATAAACACTTTGTCCTGTTCTATCCTGTTGTGGGATATAATAAGAAAAATCAAAGCATATTTGTTTATGATTTTTCACATTAATTGCATTATGAGTTGTTAAATTACTAACAGTAGCAACACTTGTCACACGATTATACATTCCAGTAGCTTCTTTTTTTAAATTTGTATCAACGAATTGTAGCCATGAATTAGTTGTAGTTCGGTGAGGACTAATATCAGATATAAACCAACCACCCGTAACAGATTCATATTCATTTCCAAAATAATACAACAAAGTTTCTAAATGAGATTCTGCGGAAGAACTCCATTTGCTTTTATTTCCATGTTTCGATACTGTTCTATAATAAATATAACTAGTTCCTTTGGTTGTTACTTCTAGTTGGGTATTGTTAATAGGTAATTCATCTGTTGCCTTTGTATTATCATCAGGAGGAGTATCTGTAGAAGTAAGATAATATTCATAGTGATCTACTTCGCTAAGAGCATCTCCAGGTGTCTTTACTGATATCGTAATAGGATTAGATACCCAATTACTATTTCCACCAGTAATTACTGGTGCAGTTGGTCTTTGATTATCTACAAGAAGTTGATAAGTACTTGTTTCTTCTTGAAATGTTACCGTAATGGTAAAGGTATTTTCTCCCCAGTTTAAACTTTTCTTTCCGATATCTCCTGATATTTTTATATTTGAACTTACCGCTGTAGCTTTAATATTAATTTCTGTTTCCTCTAAGGTAACACGATAGCTTTTTACAGATTCTTCAAATGAAGGTACCAGTTGATAGGTATCGTCTTTTCCTCCAATAGCAAGAGAAACTAAAGCAGCTTTTTCTACGACCTCAGGAAGATGATTTCCTTTTTTCAATACCAAATTTTGACTAGTAAATCCTCCTTCTACACCAAATTTTATATTTTGTTCACTCGATTCATTATTATGAATGATCACTTTTACAAATTTACTAGCATTTTTCTCGATAATACCAACTGGTAAATCATCTGTACTAGATAAATATCCAACTTCTATATCTAATTCACTCTTATCTAAAAGATAATATAATTCATACTTAGAATCGATCGTATTAAGTGAAGTAATTTTGATGATAATCTCTTTGGTAGTGTGAGCGGGAACAGTTATTTGATGATTCTTTAAATCCTTACTTTCTATTTGATAATCCAAAGTTCCCACTACCAAATTTAATTTGCCATGTTCTTCTAGTTTATGCGTAAAAAAAGCATAAGAATAATAGGCAGTAGATACAAATATGATTGCCAATATCAATAAACTAAAATAAATTACTTTCTTTTTCATCTTATTTCCCAGTTT
>CANRPT010000050.1 GCA_947632565.1 uncultured Bacilli bacterium
ATAACTATATTATATCAAAAAGGAATTCCGTTAGGAATTCTTAATGAAAAGTTTACTTTTCATTTTTTCTTGACAAAATCTTGACAAAAATCGGTCAAAATAAGAGGAAAAATCTTCCTAATTTTATTCTTATTTTCCTTTTAACACTTGAGATTTAACGATGTCAATACCCAAAATGAAAAATTCGACATTCTTCGACATTTCTCTTGCATTTCACTAGGGGCTATATTATAATGATTATGATAAGATAGTTCGAGGCATGACAATCTTATAGAAAAGGAGGAAAATATGTTTAACAAGAAGAGAATTGTCGTTTTTACGGTTTTCTTGTTTTGTTTATTCTTCCTGATGACATTTGCAGGAGAATCTAGAAACGAAAATGTTGCAACCAGATTAGTGGAATTTATTGATGGATATGATAATTCAACAATAAGTTCAATGAGAGTAGAAGTTGGTACTAGTGCTATAGTTCCCAATGATCCTACTCATATCAATCACGTATTTGCAGGATGGTATTTATACGAAGATCAAGACCAAAGAGTTACCGATTTCTCTGATATTCGTACAAATTTAACTGTTATTGCGAAATACGATGGTGATTTAAACAACAATGGACTTGCTGATTCTACTGAAAGAATGTATGTCGTTACATTCTATGATACTGTTCTCGATCAAACCATCCAGACCATTGAAGTATTACCAGGATTAACAGTAACAGCTCCTCAAGCACCAACGCATGACGGTTATACTTTTGTTGGTTGGGACCAAGATTATATTCATATCACTTCTGATTTAACGGTCAGTACCGTTTATACGAGAAATGCAGTAGAAACAAATCGTCCAAATGAAAATAACACCCCAAATAATAACCCAAATGATGAAGAAGAAATTCGTTATTATACCATTATCTTTATCGATGGGGATACCAATCAAGAAATTGGGAGAGAAATCGTACAGGAAGGATTATCTGCCAATACACCAGTTGCACCTACCCATGAAAATCGTACTTTCTTAAGATGGGAAGGAACTTATACCAATGTAGTCGCTAATGCAACTATAGTTGCTGTTTACGGAAACGATGAAAATGAGAATCATGTATTGGATGAGATAGAACCACATTATACTGTAACATTTGCCAAAGAGGGAAAAGGAACTTTGGAAGGAACCTTAACTTATGCAAATATTCTTACAGGATTTACTTTAGAAAAAGCTAATGTTATTGTTCCAACGCCAAAAGCAGATATGTATTATCAATTTGCTGGATGGGAACCAAGTAATCCTACTCCTGAAACTGTTGTTACCAATCAACTTACCTATACTGCTAAATTCGTTCCAATTCATGATGAAAACAACAATGGAATTGCGGATGAAGAAGAAATTTATCAGTTAACGATTTCTTATTCTAGTCCAGAAAAAACAATGGGATTAGAAAACTATCAAGGAGAATATTACTATACGCAAGAATATCGTATCGTAACTCCACAGGTAGAAAATTATATACCAGTGGTAGAAGAATATCGTGAAGCTGTAATGGGAACGATGCCAGATCATGATTTATTCATTACCGTAGTATATCAACCAATTCATGATGAAAATCAGAATGGAATTGCGGATGAAGAAGAAATCTTTACTCTAACCATTCGTTATGCTAATACGAAGGGTGAAGTAATGAGTGAAGAATATCAGGAAGAAGTTTTATTCCATGCGGAATATATGGTAGAATCTCCTGTTATTGCTAACTATGTAGCAAGTATACCTACCGTAACAGGAACGATGCCAGATCATGATGTAGTAATTGATGTTGTTTATACACCAGAACATGATCGTAATCAAAATGAAATTCCTGATGAAGTAGAAGAAACTTATACCATTACCTTTACCAGTGAAGGAAAGGGAACTTTGGAAGGAACATTAACTTATGAAGTGTTAACTGGATTAACGTTCCAAGAAGGTGGAGTAGTTGTTCCAAATCCTGTAGCTAATTTGTATTATACATTTGAAAAATGGCTTCCAGAAGAAGTAAATCTTAATACAAAAGTAGAAAAAGATTATACTTATACCGCAGTATTCCAACCAATCCATGATGAAAATCAGAATGGAATTGCGGATGAAGAAGAAATCTATCATTTAACCATTCATTATGTATATGAAACAGGAAAACAGGCTTCTTCTGATTATCAAGAAGAAATATCTTATAATAGTACTTATACCGTAAATAGTCCTGAAATGGAATATTATCATGCTGATCAAACCGTAGTAACGGGAACGATGCCAGAACATGATGAAGAAGTAACCGTAACCTATATTCCAAATCATGATGAAAATCATAACGGAATTGCAGATGAAGAAGAAAGTTATTATCATGTTACTTTCGTAGCAGAAGGAAAAGGAACTTTGGAAGGAACTTTAACTTACGAAGTATTAACCGGATTAACGTTCCAAGAGGCTAATATTGTTGTTCCAACTGCAAAACCAATGAATGAATATTATGAATTCACTGGATGGATGCCTACACCTAGTGAAGAAATGGTAGTAAATCAGGATTTGGTATTGAAAGCAATATTCCAACCAATCCATGATGAAAATCAGAATGGAATTGCAGATGAAGAAGAACTTTATATGCTAACGATTGATTATGTATACTCTAGAGGAGGACAAGCTAGTGCAACTTATACTGGAAAAGTAGCTTATCATAGCCTTTATTCTGTAACATCTCCTGAAATTGAGTATTATACCGCTAGTCTTTCTGTCGTATCTGGAATGATGCCAGAAGAAGATGTTTACTTAAAAGTTGTTTATACTCCAGTACATGATGCAAACAATAATGGAGTTGCCGATGAAGAAGAAGAACATGATACAGTTACCTTTGAAGCATTAGCACATGGAACTTTAGAAGGAACTTTAACTTACCAAGATGTTCTTACTGGACTTTCTTTGGAAGATGCTCATATTATAGTACCAACTCCAAAAGCAGATATGTATTATCAATTTGCTGGATGGAAACCTAGTGAACCAACCAATGAAACAGTAGTAACTAGTAATCTTGTTTATCAAGCAGAATTTACTCCAGTACATGATGAAAACAACAATGGAATTGCGGATGAAGAAGAACTTTATACGTTAACAATCCATTATGTATATGCAAGAGGAGAAGAAGCTTCTTCTGATTACCAAGAAGAAGTATCTTATCACAGTACTTATACAGTCGATAGTCCTGTAATCGAATATTATCATGCTGATCAAACCGTAGTAACGGGAACGATGCCAGAAAATAATGTTGAAGTAACCGTTACTTATATACCAGATCATGATGTTAATGAAAATGGTATTGCCGATGAAGTAGATACGAAGTATCAAATTACTTTTGAAGCATTAGAACATGGAACTTTAGAAGGTACAACAGAATTTAGCGTATTAACAGGATTACCTTTTGGAGAAAATGTAACTGTTCCAACTCCTGTTGCTGAAGATGGATATGTTTTCCAAACTTGGATGCCTGTTTTACCAGAAGAAAGTAGTAAAATTGAAAGTAACGCAACTTACCAAGCAGTATTTAAAGAAGATAGCAATCAGAATGGAATCGCCGATGAAAAAGAAGAAAAACATACGGTTACTTTTCAAGATTATGATGGTCATGTTTTAAAAACAGAAGAAGTTTTAGATCATTTATCTGCTACTGCTCCAGAAGTACCAGAACGTGAAGGTTATACATTTACTGGTTGGGATGTAGAATTTAAAGATGTTACAACCAATCTTGTCGTAACGGCCCAATATGAAGCAGAAGTGATTGGAATGCGAGTAGAACCAAAAGCAAATGCTCAATTACAGTTCCAAGTAAATTCTGAAGATGATATTAAAAATTATTTGAATGTTTATCGTGTATATGCAGATGGTCATGAAGAATTAGTAGATGCTAATGAATATACAACAGATTTCTCTACTGATAAAGTGGTAGAAGATCAAACCTTAACGGTAACGTTAGACGAATACCAAGATACTTCTTTAACATATGACATTACAGAAAGACCTGCATATCCTACTAAATTCGAAGTAACCTATAATCCAGATAAAAGTTATAGAAAAACGAAAAATAGTACCTGTAAAACAAACTGTGATACTCTGGAACAGACCAAAGCTGTAACAACTGATTATACATTCTTAGAAATCGTTGAACACTATGATGAAACTATTCAAGTAGAATCTGTAACAGTAAATTATACCGATGGTAGCTCTGCAACATTAAAATTATCTGATAGCATTCGTTGGACTCATAAAGAAAACAATAATACTTATGATCCAGTTTATCTTGCTACTAGAACAGAAGGAGGTAACAGTTGGTTTAATAGAGGTAAAACAGTAGATGTCATGAATGAAGAACTTGTTATCTCTACATTAGAAATTACTTATTCTAGAGCTGGTTATGGGGAATTCACAATTACCTTTGAATATCGCCCAGATACCCAAGAATTTGTTGCAGTATCAGAAGTACAAAAATAAAACGAAGATAAGAGTAAATGAAAATTTACTCTTTCTTCAAAAATAAAAAACAATAATAATGATGGTGGTAAAATGGCTTATATCAAATATAAAGAAGTAACAAAGTATTTTAATTTTTCGAAAGCAATCAAAAAAGAAAAATTACCAAAATATGTAAATGATTATGTTTTTGAAGATGAACAAATCTTAACGGCATATAAAACAAGTAGAGATCATGGAATTTTTACTACTAGAAAGATTTTACTATTTGATAATTATAGTTTGTTTGGATTAAGAAAACAGATTTATACCATTCCTTATAAATCAATTTCTTCTTGTTCTGTCATCTTTTATTCGACAAGAGCAGAATTTAGTTTATTCTTAGATTCTGGTTATCCATTAAGATTAAAGTTTGTGAACATGAAAGGAATTGATAAATTAAGATTGCGTATTTTATATTCTTGTATCATTCGAATTATCAATAATCAAAGATTAGATTTAGAAGAAGTGAGAAAGTTAGTACAAGATGATCTTCACTTTAGAAATAGTAAGGAAGGAGAGGTCAAAAATGGCTGAAGAAGAAAAAGAGGAAAAAGAAGAGTTTTTCGAGGAAAAAAAATCTAGACGAGATTCCGATAAAAAAAGTATGTTTTCTAGAATTATGAATGTAGTTTTATGGATTGTCTTATTTGCCTGGATGGGAATTTGTCTTTTAGATTTTTATCATGTACATCAAGAGGAAGAACCACAATTTTGTTTAAAGAAAGAAACTACACAATATGAAGATGGTACGGTTGATTCTTGTTTAGGATTAGGATATAAAGTTTATAACTATAAAAGAGAATCTTATCGTGCTATAGAATTTGGACCATTTTGGTCAAAAGATCGTAGTAATCAATAAGAAAAAGATATCTAGGGAAAAACTTAGATATCTTTTTATTTTTTCCTTTTTTGGTGGATAGAATTATGATATGATATTATTGGAAAGGACCTGTCATTTTGAAATGATTGGTATGGTTACTATCATGTTAGGATACTATCAGTTAACAGAAGAACAAATTCATATATTACCAGAGGAAAGTAGAAATATGGAAGAAAATCTTTATCATTTATGTTATCCTTTAGTTGTCAATGAAAAAAAAGATTTACCAGTTGATATTAGAGATTTGTATGAAATGTTAGATATTCCTATTTTATCTTTTATAGAATTCTCTCATACTAAGAATGTTAGAAACTTGGAATTAGAAGAATATTTAGAAAAGTTTTCTCAATATTTAGAATTAAATGTCAATATCGAATTACAAGAAGAAAATAGATTAGGACATTTGTTACGAGTAGGTCATTATGCAAAAGAACTTGCTACTAGTTTAAATCTGAGTAAACAAGAAATCAAAGATATTTATATAGCTGCTATCTTTCATGATATTGGGAAATGTCTAGTTCCAAAGGGTATTTTAGATAAAAAAGGAAAACTTACTAACGAAGAATTTGAAATTGTGAAAAAACATTGTGATGATGCTTTAAAAGTGTTAGATGGGTTTTTATCAGAACCATCTTTAAGTATGATACGTTTTCATCATGAAAGATGTAATGGAAGTGGATATCCAAAAGGAATTATTCCGAATTTAGGAGATAAAATTTTAGGAATTGTAGATAGTTATGATACGATGATATCGGATCGTGTTTATCAAAAAGCGATGACAAAAGAAGAAGCCTTTACAGAATTAAGAAACTGTACCAAGGCTATTGAAGACGGTGGAAAAGGGATTTTATACGATCAGAATTTAGTAGAACAATTTATTCAGTTACAGATGTGAAAGGAAAAGAATTGAGCGAAAGTTCATTCTTTTTTTAATTTTTTGAAAAAATGGATGAAAAAAGAGCTTTCTATGATAAAATAGTATTATAAAGATACGGAGTGGTTGGATGAACAATGGTGCTTACTTGTTAATTGGTACTTTTTTTGTCATTGCAGTAATCTTAGTTACTGTTGTTTTAGTATTGATTCAAAAGCATAAATATAATACCTTTCGACAAGAAGTAGATTCTTTGGAAAAAGAAAAAAATTTAATTGCCAGTACTCCCGTATTATCCGAATTAGCAAAAGTAGAATCTATTGTGAAAAATAATAAAATGGAAGAAAAGTATAAAAATTGGCAAAGAAGATTTGAAGTGATTAAAGAAGAAAAAGTAAATGTCATCAATGATATGATTAATGATTTAGATATTGCTACCAATCAAAAAAACTATAAAAATATTAATCAAAAATTAGCGAAAACGGAAATGGAAATTTATAAAGTCAGAGAAAGTGCTAATGAGTTATTAAAAGAAATTCAAGAAATTACGGTTAGTGAAGAAAAATATCGTAGTATTGTTACGAAATTAAAAGCGAAATATCGTAGATTAATGAATGAGTTTACCAATCATAAAGAAGAATATGAAGATATTCAAGATGCAATTGAACTACAATTCGAAAATATTGAAAAAAGATTTTTAGATTTTGAAAGAATTATGGAAAAAAATGAGTATGATGAAGCTACTCATATTGTGAAAGCATTAGATACGATGATTGATCATATGGGAGTGATTATTACAGAAGTACCTGATTTAGTATTACTTGCTACGAAATTAATTCCAAAACGTGTAGAAGAAATTCTATCTACTCATCAGGAAATGACCGATAAAGGATATAATCTAGAATATTTAAATGTCGTTTATAATATGGATGAATGTAAGAAAAATGTCAATAATGTTTTAGATCGAGTTCGTGTTTTAAATTTAGAAGATTGTATGTTTGAGTTAAAAACGATGTTAGACTACTTAGATAATATTTTAAATGATTTTGAACAAGAAAAAATAGCTCGTAAGAATTATGAAGAATTAGAAACAAAATTTGAAAAGAAATTAAAAAAGACTACGCGTATTGTGGGAGATATCTACAAACAATTAGATGATATTAAAAATATGTATGATTTATCAGAAGATGATTTACAAGGATTAGAAGCAATTAAAAGTCGATTAGAACAAGTAACCAATGATTATAAAGAAATAATAACGCAATTAAATGAGGTAGAAAAACCTTATTCTTATTTAGCAAAACAATTAGAAATGTTAATGAATTTATTAAGAGAATTGGAAAGTGATTTAGATAATAATTTAAAATCTTTAGGTAGTATGTATGAGGATGAGGAAAGAGCAAGAGAGCAACTAGAAGAAATTCGAGATTTATTGAAACAATGTAAATTAAAGATTAGAAGTTATAAGATTCCTATTATTATGAATAATTATTTTGTAGAATTAGCAGAAGCAAATGATGCCATTAATGAGATTGTGAAAGAATTAGAGAAAAAACCAATTATGATTAAAGTATTAAATACGAGAGTAGATACGGCAAGAGATTTGGTCTTAAAATTAAATAATACTACAACGGAAATGATGAGAACAGCCAAAATGACAGAAATGGCAATTGTTTATGGAAATCGTTTTAGAAGTCAATTAAAAGAAATAGATAAAGGACTAGAAAATGCTGAAATGCTTTTTCATAAGGGAAATTATCAAGATGCTTTAGATGTATCGATTGCTTCTATTGAATTAGTAGAACCAGATTTTTATGCAAAATTATTGGAAGTCTATAAAGAAGATTAAAATGAATTTTTTATCCTCTGTTTACAAAATGGAAACTCTTGACTTACTGGGGGGGGGGGTATGATAAACTATGAATAGTAGAATAGGAGTGGTAGATTTTGAAAAAAGAGAAAAGAAATAAAAAGAAATTCTTCAAAAAACCTCAAGTTTATATGATAGCAGGATTT
>CANRPT010000051.1 GCA_947632565.1 uncultured Bacilli bacterium
ATCTATTTTTCCTTTATACGTATTTGCTAAAGTTATAATGACTTTTTTTTCTTCTTTATATATTTCAAGACTAAATTCTTTTTTTATACTCTCTTTTGCTGATTGCATTGCATTATCTAAATAAATTCCGATAATACTATATAGACTATCTTTTTGTTTTGTGGTTAGTTTATTTAATTTTACTTTTGAAATTTCTTTACTAACAGAAGTTATAATTTCTATTTGTTGCGATTTCATTTCTATTAGTTTATAATTAATTAATCCTTTTAATCCGGATAGTGGAATATAATTTAATTGTCCTATCCATGGATATTTTAGATTTTCCCTTTTTTCTAAAAGATTATCTACATAATCTTTTAATTCTTTGTTTTTATCTTTATTATCCAGCATACTTCTGATTACTAAAAGTTGATTTTTACTTTCATGTGTAACTACTCGATATTCTTCCAATACTTTATTCGTTATATCTGAATACTCTGCTAATTTTTGATATAAAGATGTTGTTTTTTGGATTTCTGCTTTTTGTTTAATTAATAAAAGTCCTATCATACATCCACAAAATAATATAATCATTGTAAAAATAAATTCTGGATTAAAACTCCAACGGGATACGGGTAATCTAAAAATTATCAGTGTTATTGTAATTAGTATTAAGATAATGATCAGAATACTATTTCTATCATTAAACTTACTATCTCTTAATAAAAATTGTAGTTTATTATTTCCTAACTTTATTAATAAATAAGAAAGTGATGTATTTAATATATTAATTGCCATCGTATTTTGTAAAAATGCTAGTGACTTATAATCATTAAAATAAATAATTATACTAAAGGTTATCGCTAAAATGATTTCTGATACCGAAAAGATAATATATAAAATTAAACTCACTATTAATATTTTAGAAAGGTTATCTTCAAATATAATTTTATAAAATAAACATAATAACATGTATGCAAGTATAATTTTTATCATTCCATGTGCCATATTAATGGTATAATAGTTTATTAATACTAGTGCTATAGAAAATATTAATACCAATACAACTATTTGAATAATTTTATTTTTTTTTGGTAACTTTAAAAATTTTTTTCCAATAAAATAATTTATAATCCAAGAAAATAAAACTCCTATATATAATTCTAAAAACTTCATCTTTGTTCCTCCTTTATTTTTCCAGGAGTCTTTCCTAATCTCTTTTTTAATTCATTCTTTTTATCTCTTGATAAAAGAGCCGTTTCTTCTTTTCCAAAGTGAACAATGCAAGCTTTTAACTCTACTGAAGTTATCTTATCAAGATTTGCAATATAACTTCGGTGTATTCTAAAAAATCTATCATCTTCTGTTAATTCTTTTTCAATTGTACCAATAGATTTCTTAATTGGAATTTTTTCAGATTGTGTTATTACAGTTGAATAAACATCTTCAACATTTTTCTCAATAAATAAGATATCATCATATGGTATTTGTACTAATTCTCCATTATATTGAAAATTTAAAGATTGATGAGTTGTAATAATATTTAATGATAATTTTAGTGTATCTTTTAACCCTTCCTCACAATTATAAAATTTAGAAATAAAATCGAGCATTAGCATTTTACTTGTAAAAGTTGTGCTTTTTAAATGATCATGGGTAGTTACTACAATCATAGGACTTAGCCAATCTCCTGTATTTCTAATTTCTCTAGCTAAATCTAATCCTGATTTTCCAGGAACCTCAATATCTAAAATATAAATTTTTTTACCAACTAATTTTTTCAATTTTGATAATGTATCTTTTTCATATTTATCTATTTCAACAATACGATAAGCTAATTTCATTCCACCAATTATTTTTAAAATGATGGAAATATACTTTTCCCTATATTTCTTTTCATCTTCGTAAACAATAAAGTTAATCATTTCACTCCTCCTCGTTACGAAAAAATTAGTCCTACTGCTTCTTCCTTTTTCTTTTTAACTTTTCTTTCATCTCTTTTAAATTTGGTGGTTTTTTTTCTGTAATAATATTGGTATAACAAACAAACCAAATCATAATAATCGATAATATTGTATAAATAATACTTGCTGCTTTTGGATCTTTTAATACATAAAAAATTGAAGTTAGAGCAAATAAAATATTAATTCCATAAATCATTAATACTGTTGTTCGATGAGAGAACCGCATTCCTAATAATTGATGATGAATATGACATCTGTCTGCACTAAAGATTGGTTGATGCTTTAATAATCTTCTAATAATAGCAAACAATGTATCTAAAATTGGTAATCCTAATATTGCGATGGGAACAAATAAAGAAGTAAGGGCAGTACCTTTAAAACCTAATAAACAGATAATGGAAATCATAAATCCCATAAACATACTACATTGTCCAGCAAATATTTTAGCAGGATAAAAATTATGCACTAAAAATCCTAGAGTTGCTCCTAACATTAATAAAGTCAAAGTCATCTCCAACGTACCAAGTCTACCTTGATAAAAACAAATAATAGCGGTTGTGATATAGAAGATAGAAGTTACTCCTCCACTTAATCCATCTAGTCCATCTGTAAAATTAATAATATTAATACAAGATATGATAAAAAACATGGTAATTAATTCAGAAAAAATACCAAATTGAATATGCAGTCCAAAGGCTGTGATATCTGTTAAAACAATTTTTCCGTAAAATACGATTACTCCAGCTGCGACTAATTGAGCAGCTAATTGACGCGAAGCTTTCAAGTCATTAATATCATCTATCATTCCTGTTAAAATAATAATAAAGCTTCCAATTAATACTGCATTCATTTTCATGCTGTGTTGCCCGAATAACATATAACCAAATAGAAATGCAAAGAAGATTCCGACTCCACCTAATTTAGGAATTGGTTTTTTATGAATATGTCTATTTCCTTCTGATGTTCTCGGTATATCTATTGCTCCGATATGATGAGCTAATCTCTTCATTACTGGCATGATAAGAACACTAAAAAGAAAGGTCACTATAATTATTTTTAAAGAATTTCCTATATCACTATTTAGCATACTATCACCTACTATCTCTATTATATCATATTTTCGTTTGATACAATAAAAAAAGACCAGATTGAATGGTCTAATTATCTATTAAATATAAGTGATCTAATAGAATTCCTGTTCCTTCTGCTACATTGGTTAATGGATTATCAGAAATGAAAACTGGTACTTTTAATTCCTTTCTTAATTTCTCTACTAATCCATCAATTAAGGAGCCTCCACCTGTTAAAATAATTCCTTTTTCAGAAATATCTGCTGATAATTCAGGTGGAGTTTTTTCTAATACTGATTTTACAGATTCTATAATTTTTTTGATATCTTCTTTTAATGCTTCTTCTACATCTTCACTAGTAACTGTTATTGTTTCTGGTAATCCAGTCGTTGCTCCTCTACCAGTGATTTCAAGAGAAGATTTTTTCTTATTTTTTACTACTGTACCAATCGTAGTTTTAATATCTTCTGCTGTTTTTTCTCCAATTAATACTTTATATTTATTTTTTATATAATTCGTAATATCTTGATCAAAAGCATTTCCAGCAATGCGGATAGAATCACTTGTAACAATTCCACCTAAAGATAAAACGGCTATATCAGTTGTTCCTCCCCCAATATCAATTACCATACTTCCAGAAGGTTTCGCAATATCAATTCCGGCTCCTACTGCTGCAACTTTGGGTTCTTCTTCTAGAAAAACTTTTCTTGCTCCCATTCTTTCCGCTATTTCTCTAATCGCATTTTTTTCTACTCCTGTGATATTGGAAGGGCAACAAATTAAAATACGTGGTTTGGATAAGCTTTTTCTTCCTAATGCTTTTTTCATAAATAGATTTAACATTTCTTCTGTTGTTTCAAAATCTGCAATTACTCCATCTTTCATAGGTTTTAAAGCTTTTACTTTTCCAGGAGTTCTTCCTAGCATTTCTTTCGCTTCTTTTCCTACTGCTAATACTTTTTTTGTGGTAGTATCTATACTTACTACACTAGGTTCATTTAATACAATTCCTTTTCCTTTTACATAAATTAAAATATTTGTGGTTCCTAAATCAATTCCAATATCACGCATTTTATCACCCTTTACAGTTTTTTATTTGTAAATATTTAATTTTGGTAGATTGTCCTCCTAAAATATGTCTTGTTTCAATATGATTTTGAAAGATTCCTTGAATTTGATTATATTTTTCTAAATCAATTTCTTTTAATCTTTCTTGTAAATCTTTATGAACTGTACTTTTACTAATTCCAAAAATACTAGCCGTTTTTCGAATGGTATCTTTGGTTTTTAGTATATATTCTGCTACTTCTAATACTCTTTTTATGATTGTTTTACTCAAGAATCATCACCTAATAAATTATATTGGTGATTTTTTAGTTTATGATTTTGTTTTAGAAATCACTTAATTTTTTATTATAGTAATCTTCTGGATTAACAATTGTTCCGTTTACATATAGTTCAAAATGAAGATTATTTTTAGAATCTTTAATTAAATCACAACTTCCACTTGTTCCAATTACTTGTCCAGTTGCTACTTTATCTCCTTCTTTTACCGTTACATCTCCTAAACTTTGATAAACACTTATTAGTTCATTATCATGTCTTATTGTGATAGTTTTTCCTAATAATTCTTTTTCTTCTACTTCAATTACTTCTCCATTTAAAATACTTACTACATCAAAAGTATGGTCTAATTGATAGTTAATTCCAGTATTTTGCATATAAGTATTTTCATGATATAAGATAGATTTTTCTTGTTCTTCTTCTGATCCTTGATAATCATAATAATTATTACTAATTATTACAGATTCTTCATTAAATGGTTTTTTAATGGTTTCTTCTAAATTTACTACTGGTACATATTCATCTAGGATTGCTTCATTTACATATGTTAATTCATCCTTTTCTGTTACCATTTCTAAGGATAGAAATAAACTAATAATTACAACTAATGCAAATACTCCATATAATACTGGGACTACAAATGGTTTTAATACTAATCTTTTTTTCATTTCTTTCACCTCATTTAAGAGTTTTACCAGAAATGAATATTTTATACTTTTTTAGAAAAATTTTGTTGCTTCATATAAATCATATAAAAAGGTTGTTAGTAACTGAATCATACAAACCGCTAATAAAAAGTAAAATACTTTCGCTTGACTAATTTTATTTTTTTTAAAAATTTGATTGATGTTAATCGCATCAAAAGACCATATCACAACAATACTAGAAAATAAATATAGAAAAAATTTTGCACTCATTTTCTTTTCCTCTCATATTCTGAAATTTTATCAATTCTTCTTTGATAACGTTCTATTTCTTGATAAGGAGTATTTAAAAATGTATCTAGGATATCTTTTGCCTCAAATAAAAACATTTTTTCATTTAAAGCAATGACATTTGCATTGTTGTCTTGTCTTGCTAATCTTGCTTCTCTTATATTATTTACTTTGGCACATCTTACTCCTTTTACTTTGTTGCAAGCAATGGAAATTCCGATTCCACTTCCACAAATCACAATTCCTAACTCTACTTCCTGATCTCTTACTTTTTCTCCTAATAATATTCCGAAGTCTGGATAATCTACAGATTTTAGAGAATCCGTTCCATAATCTACTACTTCATATCCTTTTTTTTGTAAGTAAGGAATCAAATTTGTTTTTAGGTTGTAACCACGATGATCACTGGCAATTCCAATTTTCATTTTTTTCACCTCTTATTTTTTGGTATTATACCACAAATTTCTTTTTTTATGAGAAAAAGCAGGATGAGATGTCACATTTTTTCAAAAAAAAGAAAACTTTATCAGTTTCCTTTCTATCGAACTTTTATTTTCCAAGCCCATATTTCTGATTGAATTTTTCTACACGTCCTGCCTTAGATGCTCTTGATTGTTTTCCAGTATAAAATGGATGACATTTAGAACAAACTTCTACATTGATTTCAGATTTTGTAGACATTGTTTTAAAAGTTTCTCCGCAAGCACAAGTTACTGTTGCTTCTTTCATTTCTGGATGAATATTTTTTTTCATAGTAAACTCTCCTTTCGTAGTTAGATTTTCTAACCTGTTATAGAGCCTTCTCTTCGCCATGACAAATTTTCTTGCCATAGTAATTAAATGCAGGATTATTGTATCAGTTATTTTTCTGATTTGCAAGTAATTTTTACTTTTTTTCGTTTCATCTAGTAAATACGGTTGTAAATCCCTTAAAGAAAAAATCTGTTAAAAACGAACTTTACTTTAAAAATTTACAATTTTATTATCGACTTTTTCCTTTATAAGATATATCTTGTTCAAGGGAATATAATTTATCTAATTGTTCTTTATTTATTTGTATTACTTTTCCACCTTTAGGATTAATTTCTATTTCTCCAAAAACAATCCAAATAGCATCCATAGGAATATCAGGCATACTTGCATTTCCGTCAGTAAATATTATTTTATTTTCCACTCTTCTAGTAAATGCTCGAACTGCCACATTAAAGTCAGTTCCTCCTCCGCCTTCAAATCTCATATTTTCAATATCTTCTTCCGTTCTTATCTCATGAAATCCATAAAATTCTGTATCAAAACAGCCAACTTTTACCTTTGAGTGTTGTAAGATATTTTTACATTCTCTTAAAAAATTTTTAAGTAATAATTTATCTATAGAACCACTTGTAGAATCACTTGTATCTAATACAATTTCTGTCTCTGGCATTGGTTGTTCTTCTAAATTAGCACTTACAACACCATCTTCAACATAAGCATTTTTGTAAGACCAATCAACATCATATTGAATTGTCTCTCTTAAAACATATCTCCAATCAATTATCGGTTTAGATTTTCCTATATCATTTATGATTAATTGATTTCTATTAGTAGATGTTCCAGCTCTCATTGCTTGTTGAGATAAAACTTGCTTTAATGCTTCTAATTCTTTTCTCTTTTCTTCTAAATTTTTATTAAAAGCACTTTGCTCTCCCATTTTACTAATTTTGTCTATTTCTTGCTGTAATCTTTCTTTTTGTTGTTTTTGTTCTTCTGTTTGTTGCTCATCCGGTTGAGATTCTTTTTTATCTTTTGATTCAGCTTCTTTTTGTTTTTTTAATGCATCCTTCCACATACTATGAGTATCATGACCTACATCATGATTTTGTTCTTCAGAAGGATTTGATTCTGATGAAGAAGTTCCTTGTCCTTGTGATTGATTTTCATTTTGTTTTTGAGAATCTTCTGAAGAACTTTGTCCTTGACTTTGCTGTTCTTGTTCAGAAGATGATAAGGCTTGTTGATTTTGCTGTAAATTGGATTGTTCTTGGCCTTGTTCTTCATTTTGAGTTTCAGAATTTTGTCCTTGTGATTGATTTTCATTTTGTTTTTGAGAATCTTTAGAAGAGCTTTGTCCTTGACTTTGTTGACTTTGCTGTTCTTGTTCAGAAGATGATGCTTGTTGATTTTGTTGTGAATTGGATTGTTCTTGACCTTGCTCTTCATTTTGAATTTCAGAATTTTGTCCTTGTGATTGATTTTCATTTTGTTTTTGAAAATCTTCTGAAGAACTTTGTCCTTGACTTTGTTGCTTTTGTTCAGAAGATGATGAACCTTGTTGATTTTGTTGCTCATCCGATTGAGATTCTTTTTTATCTTTTGATTCAGCTTCTTTTTGTTTTTTTAATGCATCTTTCCACATACTATGAGTATCATGACCTACATCATGATTTTGTTCTTCAGAAGGATTTGATTCTGATGAAGAAGTTCCTTGTCCTTGCGATTGATTTTCATTTTGTTTTTGAGAATTTTCTGAAGAACTTTGTCCTTGACTTTGCTGTTCTTGTTCAGAAGATGATGCTTGTTGATTTTGCTGTGAATTGGATTGTTCTTGACCTTGCTCTTCATTTTGAATTTCAGAATTTTGTCCTTGTGATTGGTTTTTATTTTGTTTTTGAGAATTTTCTGAAGAACTTTGTCCTTGACTTTGCTGCTCTTGTTCAGAAGATGATGAGCCTTGTTGATTTTGCTGTGAATTGGATTGTTCTTGACCTTGTTCTTCATTTTGAATTTCAGAATTTTGTCCTTGTGATTG
>CANRPT010000052.1 GCA_947632565.1 uncultured Bacilli bacterium
TAAGAAAAGAATTAAAATGATAATTGCTACAATACCTAGAATAGCAAAAATCAAAGTCTTTTTTGTTTTTTTATTTTCCATGTTTTTTCTCCTTTCTTTTTATTCTACTTATATTTTTATTTCAATAATTTATGATATAAAAGTAACTACCATCAAAAATTATTTTATCTACATCACTCTCCCGATTATACATATTAGCAAATTACTTTTATATTATAAATTTTATCATATCTACCCCCCCCCCGTCAATATAAAACGACATTTCTCGACAAGAAAAAAAGTAGATTAACGATGTAATCTACTGTTCTATTTTTTTATCATTTTTTCTCATCAACATGCTTGGCAAATAAAATAAAGGTGTTTTTGAAACACCTTTATATTATCCTTGAATTTCTCCTCCACCGGTTTTTCTATGGTAGTCTTTACATTGATTATAGAATGTTTGAATCTGTTCTAATGTAGTTTCTAAATACGTTAATGGTTCTGCTACAACTGTCTCTCCTACATTCGAGAATGTAACATTCAATTTATTTCCCTTATAAGTACCACTACTATTTGTTAAATCAAATGTGCTTTCTGTTTGAAAACTTACCAAATGTTTTTCTTGATCATCTAGAACAACTTTTAAAGTTACTTCAGTTCCTGTTTGATTAGAATTATCTGCTTCTTTTTCATTATCTAAGTAAGCATTATCTAACCAAGCATTTAATCTTTCAGTATTTAATGTTACTTTATAGGCATGTGCTTCATTGGCAACTGCTTCAACACTCTTTAAAGCTTCAATGGTTTCTTTATTTTTGATGAGATCTTGTAATAAAGTAATTTCATGGGAACCTTTTGTATTCTCTGTGAAGAAATTAGCAAATACCCAATCATTTAATACAGGAGGGCAAGGTTCTTGCGTACAAGAGTAATTTTCTGTTTTCTTATGAAGAGAAATAATGATTGGTCCTTCATGTGATGAATCTACATTTTTCAATCTAAAGGAATATTCTGTTAAGCTATTATCTAATGTTGTAAGTAAAGTTACATCTTTTGTTTTATCATACATATATGTAAATTTTTCTTCTCTACCCTTTATTTTGTTATCTTTGACCATCGTTAAACTATTTGCATCTTGTGTATTCTTAGCTGCTTTATTAATCTTTTCAACAATGGTATCAACTTGACTATAATCAACTTCATATATTTCTTTTTGATATTCATCTGCATTACCATCAATATCAACCAAAATGGTATATTTTTTTCCATTATCAGTAGTGATATTAGAAGATTTAATTGCTTCTAATTCTAATTTCATTGTTTTACTAGTAGACACTTGTACTATACCATTTTGACTACTTGAAGAGTAAACATAATTTGTTTCATGATTATTTGGGTCAACGACAGTAAATGTTGTTTTATTATCCTCAAATAATTCAGATGTTAAGGTTACAGGGATATAGAATTTACCATCTTCATCTTTTGCTTTCATTAATGTTCCTGAAAGAAGATTTCCTTCAGTACTTAAACCATTCGCATTTTGAACGGTAAGAACAGAAGAAGGTTCTTGTTCATAGTGAACATAAATTACATTCGTTGTATGTGGATGTAGTAATTCTTGAACTTTTTCCGTTCCAGCTATTCCTTGTTTTCCATCTTTTATATTAAAGTTTTTAAATATATAGCTCTTACCATTAGATTCTATTCTTGTCACATCAGCTGTATATCCATCTCCTAATGTAGGAAAATCAAGACTATCACCATAATAATAAACTTTAAAATAATCATAAGGAGAATCGCTCTCTTTATAATGATCCATAATTCCGGCATAATAAATCTGAGAATGAGTTTGATCAATGTAATAGAAAGAACCATAATACGTTTCAGCAATCTTATCTATACCAGGTTTACTTTCTTTTTCAATAATATTGTATTTATCATTTACGGTCATTTGAGATGCCGTTACAACAGCATGATCGCTTAAGTGTCCTGATGGATCTTCCATTTCCTCTTCACCATGTACTGAATCTTTAGCATTTTCACGATATTCATAACTATTAACAACAGCAATCGTAGGTAGTTCATAAGTTTCTTTATCGTTTTGGATGTTAGACGCTGTTAGAGTACCTTTTACAATAATACTTGCATGCATCTCATCAGAGTCTGGACTGGCTTGAGATTTTTCAATATTACCAGAAACATCTACATTATCTAGTGTAACAACAGCTCCATCTTCTACTTTCAATTCTGCTTTCTTACCACCAGTTATTTTTAAATCGGAAATCGTTACATTTCCAGATTGAACATCGATAACATAATCTTTTTGATTTTTTACAGAAATTGTTGTGTTACTAGCATCTATAGCACGAATACCAGTAGCTGCTTCAATAGATTCAATCGTAACTGTCTTATCGCTGATAGTTAAAGTATTATCTAATTCAATGTCACTTTCAATATAAATCGTACTGTAATTATTGGAATTTGTTAAAGCATCTTCCAGCAATTTAGCACCTAAATTATCTTGATGATCCTTATTCACAACCGCAAAATCACAGTCAAATTGGAAAGTATATGTTTTTTCTTCTGGAAGAGTAACTTTTTCACCATTGTTATCAACTAATTGGATGGTATCATCTTCTACATCGCCAATTTGGATTGTAAAGGATTTTTTAGCATATTCTAATTGATCTAAAGTAAGAGTTGCTTCTTGATTATTTAATTTTTGATCAAAGACTTCTTTAGCCCCTTTTACAATTTCTTCTTTTAAAGCTTTTCCAGTATCATCTAATAATTCTCTTTCTGACTCATCTGTATATTCTTTACTAGAATTCTTGTATTGAGAATTATAGGTTACTGTTTGACCATCTACTGTTAAAGTAATTTCTTTGATTTCTCCTTTTTGTAAAATATAAGCAATAGCTCCAGGAATACTGGTATGAGCAAGCTCTGTTAATTTTACATTAGGGTTAGTAATATTGATCGTAATAGTATTTTTATTTTTTGTAACATCAAATTTACCAGTAAAATTATCGGAATAAGTTTCATCTTCACTATCTAAATCTTTCACAACGTCTTCTACAAATTTTTCTATATTTAGACTATAATGAGCAGTTAAAGTTTCATCTTTCGTAATATCCGTTAATTTTTGAACTTGGTTGCTCTCTTGATACCAACCATCAAATGTACGATATGACTTTTCCATTTCAGGTATTTCTGGAGTTGGTAAATTATCTAATGAACTACCTGTTTTCACATAAATCGTATCAGGATTTTTTAAAGAACCCGCTTTAAAATTAACCATCAATTCTTCTTCAATAGAAACGTGATAAATCATAGCTGCACCATCTTTTTGATCTTTTATTTTAGCAGCTGTTTTGGTTGGTGAAATTGATATGTTCAAATGCTTATCACTTTCTTCTTGCCATTTTTGATATAAGTCATTTAAAGTTTTATTACTATCCGTATTTCCATCTACTTCGGCATTGAAGAATTCTCTTAAATTCTTAATAACTTGTTCTTTAATTTTAGATTCTTCTGTTTCTCCATTTGCTCTAAATTCTTTTTCGTTATCTCCTAATGTGAACTCGATAACCTCTATTTCACCAGAAGCTAATGCATGAGCAATCGTAGAAGCAATCGCAGTATCGGTTACTTCCGTTAATTTTTTCGTACGATCTAGTATTTCAACGTTTAGGTTATTATCATCAGTTGCTTCAATCTGAAACATGTCTTGGATACTTTCTTTTTGATTAATATGTGTCAAAGCATCTGTAATATATTGATTTACATCTATTTCCCAAATTGGATATAATGTTACATCTTCGGTAATAGCATCTTTGCTTTTACCATTTTCAAATTCAAATTCAGTATCTATTTCAGCATCAGGATTTCCGTTTGTTTGTTTATTCCAATGATCAAAAGTATGATATTGATGATCATCTTTATCATGTTTTTCTTTCACTGGATTATCTAGTACAGATAATTTTTCCCCATCATAAATAGGAATAGTTTCTGTTGTTTTTTCGTTATTATCATTAATTTTTACATCATGTAATTCAACAAAATCAACTTGGTCATAATCTAATTCATATTCTTCTTTCGTATAATGTTTATCTTCTTCTCCATCTGCATCGATGATGATTTTTATCTTTTTATTGTCTTCATCTTTCTTGTTAAGTGGAATATGATGTAAGATGGTTAAGACTTTCTTTCCTTCACTATTTAAAGTAAAATTATGAATATCATAAGTTGTTGTTCCTACTACATCTGTTATTGTTACTTGAATCGTATCGGTTACAACATTTGGTTCTATGGTATAAGTAAAGAAGTAAGAATCTGAATCATCACCAAATCCACCACCTGTTAATTTTTGTTCTTTTACAGTTCCAGATAATTTACCATCTGCTAAAGTTAAATTTTCTTTTGTGTGATTTTGATTATCTTCACTCAATGGAATATTATTTGGAAATTGATAACCCCAACTAGTTAAAGTTTTTGCATCTTCTTCTGGCACTTTGTTTTCAGCAAGATCAAAGCTTGCAGTTGTTTCTTGTTGGAAATCTACTTTAGTATAATCAAATACAATTTCATATGGAGCATATTCCGTACCTTCTCCATCCATATCAACAATCACTTTGAAGTGTTTATCTTCTAAATTTGGATTAAGTTGCATTAAAATTGCTAATTCATTCTCGGTATCAAAAGCATTTGCTTTTACTACTTTGGTTGGATACATTCCTTCCCCATTTTGAGGAACAGTTACCGTTAAATTATCATGGTTTTGTTTAGTAACATCAGTTTTAATAACATAGAAGAAATAGTAACCATTATTTTTTTGAGCATCTTCTCCAAATCCATCTTTAGTGGATAATTTCATGTATGGTAATAAACCAGAAATTTCAACATGATGAGAATCAACTTCTGCAATGTTAAATCCATTTTTATAGGTTGCAAAATCTTCCAAATCTTCCGGTTTAAATCCCCAACTTTGAAATTGTTTCTTTATATTTTCTGCCGCACTTGATGGTAATTCTTTAGTAACACTAAATTTAGATGTTTTTTCTAAAGTTACACTACTTAAATCAATTTCGTAATCAATTGGAAAATATTCATTTCCATCTCCATCTAAATCAACCGTTATTTTGATTGGTGTCTTTTTATTTGTATCTGATGTAGAGAATAAAATCGTTACACCAGTTGCATCAGCAATTGTACTGGTTTTCGTAGCTTTATTTCCAGGATAAGTAACAGTTGCTTTATGATATAATTCTGGAGCAATATTTTGTCCAACACTTAATAAGAAATAGTATCCTGTTTCTTCATCTTCTGGAAATACATCTTCTCCAATTTTTTGTTCAACAATAATACCAGTTAATTGATATTTATTTACACTATCTGCTACTGGTTCTAATTTGTAAGTATCTGATGTACTCTTGGTATATCCCCAATCATTTGAAATACTTTCAACATCTGCTGGTGGAAGATTTTCTGTTGTGAAATCCATTTTAGAATCTTCTTGAAATCTTAAACCACTTAAATCTAATTGATATGTAGTAGATTCATATTCATCCTGTTCTCCTTTATCACCATCTAGATCAATGGTAATTGTCAAAGTAGAATCATTTTTCCATTCTTCAGGGTCTACTGGAACTAATACTACAATTCCTGGTTTCTTTTCCTCTGTATTATCAGTTACATCAAATTCTTCCCATTTTAATTCTTCAGTACGTCCCATTACAGATGTAGTTATTTTAGTTTCACTAGTAGCATTTGGTACTTCTAATACATAAGCAAAGAAATATTTTGGATGATTAAATTTATTTTCATCATCTTCACTAAGAGTTATTTTAGTGTTTTGTAGTAAAAGTCCACTAATTACTCCATTTTCATAAGTCAATTGACCTTTATCATAAGCTTCGTTAAACTGAAAATGTAATTTTTCTTCTAAAATTTTAGTATATGCTGAAAATTTACTATCATTAATATTTAAATTAATAGTTGCATCAGATTTTTCTAAAACACGATGCTTCATATCAATCCATTTTACATTTACTTTTTCTGGTAAATCCTTTGTTCCTAATACATCGGGACCTTCTTGCCAACCAGTAGGTTGATAATTTTCATCACGTTGTCTTACGATTTGATAGATAACTGCTTGTGATAAATCAGTTGGATCCTTTAAATTTAAACTAGAAGACGCAATAATGATATCTTCTTGATGAATCGTATAATTGGATGTAAATGCATATTCTCCTAGAATATAAACATATCCTGCATCTGGTTGTACTTTACTTGCTTCTGCTCCTAATTCATCAAGTGTCATTTCTCTTGCAGAAACTGACATGGATGATAGTAAGAAAGTAAATAAAGCAAAGGCAAACAATTTCACATACTTTCTCATATTCATTACTTCCTTTCTTTTAATTTATTACGACGCTTGCTGTTACGACTTCACCGCTTGATAATTTCAAAGTAGCTGTGTTACCACCATTTGCTACTGTAGTGGATGAAACAGAACCTTGTCCTCTTGAAACTGGTGTATTATTATAGGTAAATCCTAAATAATCAGTGAATTCGACTCCATCCTTTTCTACTCTAAAATCATATTGGATTGCTCCTCCAACAACTGCCAATTCACGTTTTGTTAAATAAATCACATATTTTGGTTCTGGTGTTGGTGTAGTAGTTGGCTCCGGTTCTTGCGTTGGTGTTGGACTATTAGTGGGTTTTGGAGTATTGGTTGATTTTGCCTTTACCGTAATATCTTTTGTTGCAGTTTTTCCATTTTCTGTTGTTACGGTAATGGTTACCTTTCCTGTTTTTAAACCTTTTACATTTCCATTTTCATCTACTGTTGCAATAGAAGGATTACTACTCTTCCAAGTTAACTTTTTAGTAGTTGCATTACTTGGTTTCAATGTAACGGATAGTTTAATACTACTTCCCACAGTTACAGAACTAGAACCAGTGATTGTTACACTTTCTACTTCTATTTCTTCTTCTGTTACGATTACGGTACAAGTTGTTGTATATTTCCCATCTTTTGATTTTACCGTTACTGTTACTGTTCCTGCTTTTAAGGCTTTTAGATTCCCATTCTCATCTACTGTTACAATGCTTTCATCACTGGAAGAATAAATTAAATCCTCTTTATTGATACCTTCTGGCAATGATAAAATCTCTAATTTTTCTTCTGAACCTACTACTAGGCTTAAACTTGTCGAACTCAATTTTATCCCATTAGCATCCCAATTAGCTTTTAAAGTAATATCCTCTGTTATCTTGGTATCAAAATCAAATAATTCTTCTCCCAAATACCAACCTACAAACTGATATCCTTCTCTGGTTGGATTAAGTGGCTGTTTTACAGTTTCATTTTCTTTTACTGTAACAGATTCTACATGGCTTCCACCATTCGCATCAAAGATAACTGTATATTCTTTTTCTTTCGTACAACCTTTTAGTAAGAAAAGAATTAAAATGATAATTGCTACAATACCTAGAATAGCAAAAATCAAAGTCTTTTTTGTTTTTTTATTTTCCATGTTTTTTCTCCTTTCTTTTTATTCTACTTATATTTTTATTTCAATAATTTATGATATAAAAGTAACTACCATCAAAAATTATTCTATCTACATCACTCTCCCGATTATATATATTAGCAAATTACTTTTATATTATAAATTTTATCATATTTACCCCCCCCCGTCAATATAAAACGACCTTTTCCGACAAGAAATAATATGCATTTTTTGTCTTTCAGGTCATTAGCTTTCACAAGAAAAAATGAAAAGTAAACTTTTCATTAAGAATTCCTAACGGAATTCCTTTTTGATATAATATAGTTATGAAA
>CANRPT010000053.1 GCA_947632565.1 uncultured Bacilli bacterium
TATGGGTTATTTTTATTTCGGGATATCCTAATTTAAATTTATACTTATTCGGGATTTCATTATTTTAATTAACAAAATTTTTCTTTTTCTTTTCTTCTATTTCATTCTGTATTATAATTAGTATGGTGAAACATATGAAAGAGATTATTGATAGTTTTGTTAGCAGTTCCACTGAAATTTTAACAGGGTTAGGACCAATTGCAGGAGTCTTTTTAATTATTTTAGAGTCTATTTTTCCCATGTTACCACTTTCTGTTTTTATTACTTTGAATATGATTAGCTTTGGTTCTGTTTTTGGTTTTTTGATTTCTTGGCTATCTACCATAATAGGATGTATGTTATCTTTTACTTTGTTTCGTTATTTTTTTCAACAAAAATTAGAACATTTTATCCAAAAAAAAGAACAGAAGCAGTTAGAAAATATGATGAAAGTAATTTCCAATATTGATTTTCGAAATTTAGTACTTTTGATAGCTCTTCCTTTTTCTCCAGCCTTTTTTATTAATATTGCAGCAGGAGTATCGGAAATGAAAACCACGAAGTTTTTTTTAGCTATTATGATTGGAAAAATAGTCATGGTTTATTTTTGGGGATATATTGGGACAACCCTTTTAGAAAGTTTAACGAATATTAAAGTGTTGTTTCAAATAGCATTTTTATTAGGGGGAGCATTTTTCCTTTCTAGTTTTATCCAGAAAAAATTAAATGTCAAATAGAAATAGAGGTGTAAATATGGATTATATTATCATTGCTTTATTAATCATTTTAATCATTTTAGGAATAGTTTTATTATTTCAGAAGAAAGATAATAGTGATATGACGGAAAGACTAGGTAGATTTGAAGTAAATATTACGAAAGAAATGAATGAAGATTTTAATCGTTTAAATGAAAAGATGGAAGCAAGATTAAATGCAATGAATGAAAAAGTAAATGAACGATTAGATCAAAATTTTGAGAAAACAAATAAAACTTTTACGTCGGTATTAGAAAGACTTAGTAAGATAGATGAAGCACAAAAGAAAATTGAAACCTTATCGAGTGATATTATTTCTTTACAAAATATTTTAACCGATAAAAAGTCTCGTGGAATTTATGGAGAAGTCAATTTAAAACATATTTTAGAAAATGTATTTGGAGTAAGTGATAAGATTTATCAACTACAGTATACATTACCAAATAATACCATTGCAGATTGTGTATTATATGCACCAGAACCTTTGGGAACGATTGTGATTGATTCTAAATTTCCATTAGAAAATTACCAAATGATGGTTGATAAAAAAATTTCTCAGCAAGATCGATTATTGTATGAAAAACAATTTAAAAGCGATGTAAAAAAACATATTGATGCTATTCATAATAAATACATCATTCCAGAAGTAACTGCGGATCAAGCTATTATGTTTTTACCTGCAGAAGCAATCTTTGCTGAAATTAATGCTTATCACTCTGATATTATTGATTATGCTTATCGCAAAAAAGTATGGATTTGTTCTCCCACGACTTTGATTTCTACCTTAACAGTAGTACAAATGATTATCAAAAACATGGAAAGAGATCAGTATACTTCTATTATCCATGAAGAACTAAATAAATTGGGAATGGAATTTTCTCGCTACAAAGAAAGATGGGATAAATTAGCAAGAAGTATTCAAGCAGTCAATAAAGATGTTGAAAATGTTTCTGTAACAACAGAAAAGATATCTAAGAAATTTGATAGAATTAATCAAGTGGAAGTAGCTAAGTTAGGAGATGAAAGTGATTGAAAAAAATCTTAAGAGTAGTAAATAGTCTTTTATTTGTCTTCTTTATCTGTTTTATGGTAATTTTTTTCCTTACTTCTTATTCTAAGATAGAACTAACCAAATTATTAAACGTTCTTTGCATTTTTCCTTTAATTATGGTACCATATATATTAGATAAGATAAAAATATATCATATGGATGAAGTATTACTCTTTTTCTATTATATCTTTTTATTATTATCTCTTGTATTAGGAAGTATTTTAGACTATTACTGTAAAATTTGGTGGTTTGATTTATTTACTCATTTTATCTCAGGAATATTAACTAGTATTATTGCTTTTATTATCCTACAAGAGAATGGTTTGATTCGACAAGATAATAAAAGATTTTGTGTTTTATTTTTTATTATCTTTACGATTGGAATAGCAGGTTGTTGGGAATATTTTGAATATTTTTGTGATAAGATTTTTGGTGCTGATTGTCAATATGTAAAAGAATCAGGAGTAGATGACACGATGACAGATATGCTAATTGCAACTCTAGCAAGTATTTTTGTTAGTATTTATTATCTTTATTATATGAATAAAAAGAAAAAAGGAGTAATCTATGAAAGAAGAAAAAAAGAAGTTACCTCAAAAAGAAAGTAAAAAAAAGACCAAAGAAACAAGAAAAAAGGAAGAAGTATCAGTAAAAAAAGTATCTAAAAAAGATATCAGCGAAATTTTAGTAATTGTTTTATTTTGCTTATTGGGATTAGAAATTATTTTAATTCCTTGTCTTATTTATGCAGAAGTAAAAAGATTACTACCTATCATTTTCTTTTTAATTCTTCCAACTATTTTTGGAATTATAGTAATATTATTAAGTAGAAACTGTTCTAACGATTATGAACATAAAAAAGAAAGATTAATGAAAAAATTATAAAGGATACGCTGGTATTCTTTTTTGGTAGAAAAGGATATCTTTGATAAAATGTGTTATATTAGTAACGAGGAGTGACTAAAATGAAAATGATTCCTGATTATTTAAAAAAGTATGGGAATTATACTTTTTTAGAAAAAGAATTGAATGAAATAGATAATGTCATTTTATCTTTAATTTCTTATGTAGATTTAGAAGGAATTGTACCAAGTTTTGGAGAAGGAAAAATTTCTTTAAAAGAAGCTAGTGAAATTTTTTTTCAAAGAAATAGTGATAAAGAGATTCGTCAAAATATTTTTTCGGTAAAACAAGCGATTGCTTTATTTTCAAAATTAAGCAATACCAGAAGATTTCAAGATTTGCTTCTTTATAATTATGAATATAAAGTAACTTTTGATATGCAGTTTGGAGCTTTGTGTATTTTGTTACCAACCAAGAATATTTATGTATCTTTTGAAGGAACAGATAGTTATATTAGTGGTTGGAAAGAAGATTGTATGTTTGCTTATCAATTTCCAACGAAAGCACAAACAGAAGCGATTCATTATCTAAACAAAGTAATTGGTTTTTTTAGCCCAAAATGTTATATAGGAGGACATTCGAAAGGTGGAAATTTAGCGATAGTTAGTTCCATGTACTGTAAAAATAGGATAAAACGTAAAATAAAAGCTATTTATAATAATGATGGACCAGGATTAAGACAACATGAATTTTCTTCTCGAGAATATCGTAAAATATTACCAAAATTAAATACTTATGTACCAAAAGAAAGTTTTATTGGAATGCTTTTAAATCATGATACCAATTATCAGGTAGTAGATAGTAAAAATAAGAAATTTATGCAACATGATGCAATGTCTTGGATTGTAGAAAAAGATCATTTTAAGAAAGCTACTATAAGTTCTTTTAGTAAGAAAGTGGAAAAGGGAACAGCCAGTTGGTTAACCAAAATGGATGATTCTGATTTAAAAAATTTTTTTGATAGTTTGTTTACGGTTTTAAAAAAAGCTGAAATCAATGATTTAACAGAGCTGAAAAAAACAAAATTAAATAGTACAGTAAAGATTATGAAAGAAATGAAAAACATGAAGAAAGAAACCAGAGAAATGGTATCGAACTGTTTAAAAAGTATGATAGAGGAAATGAAGTCGTAGGTGTAAAAGATGAGAAAAGAAGGATTTATTGAAAAAAAAGATCATTATGACATTGTAACAAAAAATGGTAAAAAAATTCCTGTAGCAAAGTTACAGAAAGAAGTTTTGTCTGTTATGGATGAAATAGAAAGAATTTGTAATAAAAATAACATTCAATGTTTTTTAATTGCAGGGAGTAGTTTAGGAATGTGTAATTACGGGGGATTTATTCCTTGGGATGATGATATGGATATAGCGATTCCTTATCCAGATTGGGATAAATTTGTTTCTTGTATGAAAAAAGATTTAGGAAAAGATTTCTATTTTGATAGTTATGAAATCGATAAAAGATTTAATACCATTAATGGCCCTTGGATGAAAGTTAGAAAAAAGAATACTTATATTGAAGAAGTGAATTTTTTACTAAAAAATAGATGTAAAAGAGGAAATGGTATTTTTGTAGATGTGATTCCTTATGGACCGATTGCCGAAAATAAATGGATTGATGAATTGGAGAGAACTGTTGTAAAAATCAATATGTTATTTATTGTTCTATTGGATAATTTACATATCAATCCGATTCCATTTAAAAGTTTTGTTTATTGGTTTGCTAAAAAGTGTTTTGCTTGGCATCGCAATAGTAAATTAGTGTCTCAACCAGTTTCTGTTCCGTGGGAAAAATTTTTAAAGGAACCTGTGTTTTTCAAAGAGGATGTCTATCCTTTAGAAAAATATGAATTTGAAAATAGAATGTTTTATTCCTATCACCATATTGAAAACGTTATGAAACAGTGGTATGGTCCAAATTGTTTAAAAAAGTGGAATGGAAAAGAATGGGAAGAAACATTACCAAAAGAGAAAAGACATCCGAAACATGTAAAAGATTTAAATTTAGAAGGAGAAAGCAAAGAGTAAAATTTCATTCTCTTTTCTCTTTAATTTATGCTATACTTAATTTAGTAAAAATAAGGTATTTAAGTTCGATACTTAGAAACTTAATAAAACTTTAAATTGTCTAAATAAGAAAAGGAGTTTCGCAAAATGAAAAAATTAAAAAAGAAATATTTTTATCTTATTTTTAGTATTTTATTTGTCTTTCTATTTTTAGGAATTATTGGAGTTAGTTATTCTTATTTAACGACTACTGCCAAAGGAAAACAATATGTCATGTATACTGGTAATTTAGAAGTAGAATACAAAAAGAAAACAAATACCATAAACATTCAAAATGCTTATCCAATGACCAATCGACAAGGTTTAGAAACTATTCCTTATGAGTTTACAGTTACGAATACTGGTAATGTTACCGCCAAGTATCAAATTCGTTTAGAACTAGATGAAACTGTTAAAGATCAAGTTCCATTAAACAATATAAAAATGTCCTTCGAAAAGGACAATCAAGGCTATTCTGATAGCTTCTTATTATCGAACTTAGAAACTAATTTAGTATTTACGAAAAATATTTTAATCAAACCAGAAGAAAGTCATACCTATGGAATGAAATTATGGATCGATATCAATGCTGGAAATGAGATTCAAGGGAAAACGTTTAGTGCTCAAGTAGTAGTAGATAGTATTCAAGAATTAGCAGATAACTATGAAGTGGATACGAGACCAATTCTAACGCTAAAAGAGGGAACTTCTAATATTAGTTTAAGAGTAAATGATGATTATCAAGACTTAGGAGTAGAGAAGATAGAAGATGACCAAGAAATATTTACAAGTAGTGATGTAGTAACAACCATTGAATATTTTGATGGAACAAATGAAGAATTACAGACAGTAGAAGAAGTAGATACTACTCAAACAGGAGTTTATTATATTACTTATCAAGTAACAGATCGAAGTGGAAATATTGGACAGGTAGTAAGAGTAGTAACAGTCAATGAGACTTTAACAAGACCAAATATTTCTTTAAAAGGAAATGAGGAAGAAACCATTTACCAATATAGTACTTATATAGATTCAGGAGTAAACATAGAAGAGAAAAGTCAATTAATTACAATAGGAGAAGTAAAGACAAGTGTTCCAGGAACATATACCGTAAGATATATTGTGGTAGATCAAAATAATCAAATGAATAGTATTACAAGAACGGTAATTGTTATTCCTCCTTATCAAGAAGAACTATTAAATGGAGCATACCCAATATTAACGGATAATCTAATTCCAGTAATGATAGAGGATGATGGAACTGTAAAGAAAGCTAATATTTATGAACCATGGTATTCTTATCGAGAAAAGAGATGGGCAAATGCGGTAGTAGTAAAAGATAAAAATAAAGAGTATGAAATAGGAAAAGAGATACCAGAATCAGAAATAGAAAGTTACTTTGTGTGGATACCAAAATATAAATATAAATTATTTGATATGGGAGAATATAGTAATATAACAAGTTTTCAAGAAACAACTCCACCAACCATTGAGGTTCAGTTTGGACTTACTAATACTTCCAATAGTAATAGTGGAGAATGTACAACACCAGGGGTAGCAGGAGAAAAAGGTTCATGCAAATTAAATGATTATATGACGCATCCAGCTTTCTTAGCATTTGATAGCAATGGATTTTGGGTAGGAAAGTTTGAGACAGGATATGAGGGAGCAACAACAAAGGAAGAAGCTCAAGTAAATAGTTCAGAACCAGATAAAATCATCATTAAACCGAATGTCTATAGTTGGAGAAATATTACAGTAGGAAATGCATTTCAAGCATCTTACGAATATTTAAGAAAAGAAGAAAGTCATATGATGAAAAATACTGAATGGGGAGCAGTAGCCTATTTACAACATTCCAAGTATGGTTCTCAGGAAAGTGTTAGGGTCAATAATAATAGTGCTTATATCACAGGATATGCTTCAACTGTAGAACCAACAAAAGGATATAGTTCTTCAAGTATAGATGGTAATCAATATGAAGCAATCAATCCAGGACAGGATGGAACTTATACTGTTAATTATTTAAATAATCAATCAAATATTGCATCAACGACAGGAAATAGAAGTGGAATTTATGATATGAGTGGAGGAGGTTGGGAATATGTAATGGGATATACGACAGGAGCTACCAATAAATATGGTAATAGTGGATTTACGGATGAAACTTTTCCAAAAGATAATAAATATGTTGATTTTTATACAAGTGATAATAGCTTTCAAAATCGAATTTTAGGAGATGCAACAGGAGAGATGGGACCATTTGGGGAGAAAGAAGATCCTGATCATTCAAGGCGTCCTAAAGGTAGTTGGTATGGTGATTACGCCGGCTTTGTGAATTCGTCTTACCCTTGGTTCTACCGTGGCGGTCTTTGGTACAACGGTTCGGCTGCTGGTGTCTTTGCATTCACCAACGGCGACGCTAGCGGTGTGAATAGTGACATTTCTTTTCGCCTTGTCTTAACTCCATAATCAAAAAAGAGAAAGTTTGTTAGTTTTCTAACATTCTTTCTCTTTTAATTGATTAATCTCTGATAGTGATAAACCGGTATATTGAGAAATTTTTTCCATTGGTTCTTTTTCTTTTAACATAACTTTTGCAATTTCCATATTTCTTTGTGTGATACCTTGTTCTAAACCTTCTTCATAAGAATCTTTTCGTATGGAATTTTCTTCTTTCTTTCTCACTGCTTCATGATCATAGGCATAGATAAACTCTTCATCCATCGCTAATCTCTCCAATTCTTCGATAATTTCTAAATCTCTGG
>CANRPT010000054.1 GCA_947632565.1 uncultured Bacilli bacterium
AACCTACCTTTTTATGGTAGCATTATATCAAATTTTCTTTGCGAAGAAATTTTTTTCGAATTTACTCTTTTTGGCTGATTAGATAGAAAATTTTTGACTTTCTATCTTTTTTTTGATACAATAAAAATACTTTTAAGAAAGAGGTGGGAAAAATGAAAAAAAGAAACTTCAGTCATTTAACAGAACAAGAAAAATTAGAAGTAAAAAAATTAGAAACTCAAAATAGAAATTTTCATATCAAAAACTTATGTATATTTGGAGGACTAACTCTTTATGTTACAGCATTGTGGATTGCCATAGGTAAGAAACAAGATAGTACCTATTTTCCACTTGTAAACGAAAAAATATCCTATTATAGTAATGATGAATTAACTTACTCTAGCTTAGATTCCATGGTGATGAGAAAACAACAAGAAGATGTTTCTTGTTTAACGAAATTAGATCCAACAGAAAGATTGGTAATTTATTCTGATTGGGAAAAAATAGGAAATTATTGGTGTCGAATGGTAGATCATGTAAATTTATCAGAAGAAGAAAATGGTATATTAGAAAATTTAGTATCTACAAATGCTAGTTCAGAAACTTGGCAAGAGGCACTTACTAATATTCAGAAAGAGGGAGATTATACAATCCAAACTCAGTTAGAAGAACCAAGTAATAAACAAGGATATTTTGAATTTAAGATGATAGATGATACTTCTTATGAAATAGAGCCTACTCTCAAAGTAAAACTTTTACATACAGTAAGCTTTCTGATATTTGATGGTTCTATTGTGGGAATGGCAGGCATAGCCATATCTTTTATAACACAGAATGTAGATATAAAAGAAAATAACAGAAAAATAAAAGAACTCATTCAAACAAAAGAAAGAAAAACAATATAATTTTCTAAAAAGAGGGTTTTATCTTATGAATAAAAAACATTTAGATAAAAATTGGCTTGGTGAAGCAGTGGATTCATTGATTTCAGTAAGAGATAATTTAGAATCAAATTATCGAGAATTAAGAAAAGTAAGTTTATTTTTAGAAAAACTTTCTTTAGAGGGAGACTTTGATATTTATTTTACACTTCTTAGTAGAAGTCCGAAATTAAAACAAATCATAGAACGAATCAGCAATCATCAATCAAAAGAAGAAAGAGAAAATAGTTTGAAAAAGATGGTGAAAGGGGAGGAGATATCTCTTCTTTTTGATATCTATCAAATATTAAATCATCCAAAAGAAGAAATCGAAAATTCTTGTGATAAAATCGATATTACTTATAAAGAGTTAGATGCCGTTAGTATTTATTTAAAAGAAATTGATCGTTATCCCCAATTGAGTAGAACGGAAGAAATTGAATTAGCTCTTCAAATGGAATTAGGAAATCAAGAAGCCAAAGAAAAATTTTTAAAACATAATTTAAGATTAGTAGTAAGTGTTGCGAAAAAATTCCAACATCGAGGAGTTTTATTTGCTGATTTGATACAAGAAGGAAATTTAGGCCTACTTCGAGCAATGGAAAGATATGATGTGCATGTGGGTACTCATTTTTCTACCTATGCAATTCCTTGGATTAAGAGTTATTTAATGAAAGCAGTTGCTAAACAAGCAAATCATTTGCAAGATTCAGAATATTATTTGCAAAAGAAAATAAATTATGAAAAAGTTTTTTCTGAAATGAAACAAGAAACAGGGATATCCCCTACAATGCGAATGATGGCAAATAGAATGGGTGTTTCGGAAGAAGAAATCGAAAAAGTATGCATGATGCAATCTGATACACTTAGTTTAGATACTCTAGTAGGAGAAATGAAAGATAGTACCTTAGAAAATTATGTATCCATTAATCAAGAAGATCCTTTTACGCAAAATATGATGGCAAATCGAAAAAAAGATTTGGAAGAACTGTTAAAGATACTACCAGAAAAATTAAGAGCAGTGATTATTTTGTATTTTGGACTTCATTTTAAAAAAGGATTGTCTTTATCTGAGATAGGAAAAAGAATGGGAGGAATAAGCCATGAATCCATTCGTCAAAAAGAAGCCAAAGCCATTCAAAAATTAAGAGAGTCTCCTGCCATTGAAAATTTAGCAATTTATATGGATTATCCAGAAAAAGCAATGGAATATATAAAGTTTTGTAGAGAAGTATATCGTCACCAAAAGTATGAATTTTATCAAATTGATATTCCCAAAGAAGAGACAAATGATAGTTATCAAATACCGATACCTATCAATCCTTCCCCTACAACAGAAGCGGTAACAGAAAAAGAGTATCTTCTTCTAAAAGAACAATTATTAACCGGAAAATATGCCGAATTTTTACAAGTATTAACTTATGATGAGTTTGGTATGGGAGCTTTAAAAAATGGCTGGATAGAAGGAAAATGTTTTTCTACGAAAGAAATTGCTAATTACTATCAAGTAACAACCTATGAAGTATTAGAAGCCAATCGAAAATTTCGTGATTTTTGTGAAAAGATGCAAGCGGGAAAAGTTCGAAAAATGGCAAGGTAAGAATATTTCTCTATTTTTTTTCTAGAAAACATGGTATACTTGAAAGAGTTTTAGAGGTGATGTTATGAAAGTTGGAATTTATACATTAGGATGTAAAGTAAATACCTATGAAAGTGAATACGTCATGTCTTTATTTCAAAAACGTGGATATACCATTGGCAATTTTGATGAACCATGCGATATTTATATCATAAATACTTGTACAGTGACCAACCAAAGTGATAGCAAAAGTAGAAAAATCATCCATCAAGCGATTCGCAAAAAGAAAGATGCTTGTATCGTTGCCATGGGATGTTTTGTGGAAGCCAACAAAAATATTACGATCGATGGGGTAGATATTTTCATTGGGAATAAAGATAAAAGTAAAATTGTAGATCTAGTAGAAGAATTCTTACAAAACAAAAAGAAAATAACGGATTTTTATGAAGATTTAGGAACACAGTTTGAAGATATGGAAATCGAAACGTTTGCAGGAAGAACCAGAGCATTTGTAAAAATTCAAGATGGATGTGAGAATTTTTGTAGCTACTGTATAATTCCTCATGTAAGAGGAAAATGTCGTAGTAAAGACAAAGAAAAAGTGTTGCAAGAAATAACATCTTTAGTAAAAAATGGTTATTCAGAAATTGTTTTAACAGGAATTCATACGGGAAACTATGGAAGAGATTTAGGAATAGATTTTGCAACCCTATTACATGATATCGTAAAAATTAAAGGATTGGTTCGTTTACGTATTTCTTCGATTGAAATTACAGAATTAACAGAAGAGGTTTTAAAAATAATTCAGAAATACCCTGTTATTGTAGATCACTTACATATTCCTTTACAAGCAGGAAGCGATTTCATTTTAAAAAGAATGAATCGAAAATACGATCGAAAATACTTTTTAGAAAAAATAGAAGCCATTCGTAAGATACGACCAGATATTTCTATTTCTACGGATGTAATTGTTGGTTTTCCAGGAGAAACAGAAGAAATGTTTCAAGATACATTAGATTTCTGTAAAGAAATTGCTTTTTCGAAAATCCATGTTTTTCCCTATTCTCCTCGCCAAAATACGCCTGCTAGTAAATTTCCAGATCAGGTAGATCCATTGGTGAAGAAAGAAAGAAGTAAGCGTCTAATCGAATTATCAACAGAATTAGAAAAAGCTTATATGCAGAAAATGTTAGGAAAAGAAGTAGAAGTATTAATAGAAACAACCAAAGATGGAATCAGTTATGGACATACCGGAAATTATCTGTATGTCAAAATTTGTCAAGAATATTCCAATAAACAATATGTAAAAGTGCAATTAACTGCCTTAGATTACCCATATTGTGTGGGAAGAGAGCCCGTAAAAGAAAGATAATAGTTTTCTTTCTTCTTTTTTTTGGAAAAAAACTTGGATAGTTTGTAAAAAAACGATATAATGATAATAGGTGATAGAATATGGATTATCCAGTAAATGAGGAAAAAAACCTTGATTTGACATTAGCAAAAGTAGCACAAGATCATTTTCAAGAAACCAAAGAAAACCAAAAAATTATTTCTTTAGAGGAAAGACGTGTCAAAGAAGATTTAGCAAATTTAGTAATGGCAAAGTCTTGTTCTACGGAAGAAATTCCCATTGCGGGAGAAACTTATGTGAGTAAAGATCCTGTCAAAAAAGAGTCTTATCTAGGTAGAATCAAACAAGGATTACTGATTGCTACGGCAGTCTTAGCAATCGCTGGAGCAACTTATTTGGGAAATACTCTTCAAACAGCAGGAGATTATCGAAAGGAAATTAGCCAAAGCGAATGGAATCGCGATGCCATCGGTGGAGAACGATATCAAGACTTTCAATATGATGATCAATTTGTGAACTATGTCAAAGATTTAAGCGATTTAGAATTAGTAGATTGGGCAAACGATACCAAAAAAGAAATGCAAGAAGCAGGATTAGAAACCAATGAAATTTCAAGTGTAGCAGAGAAGATGCAAGCAACTTATTTAGAAAACATAGCGAAAAAAGGAGAAAAATAAAATGATCGATAATAGTAAAGTAGAAATAGAAGGAAAAACCTATGCTGTCATTGATACCATTTTAACAGACAATAAAAAATATGTATATTTGAGCAATTTAGAGGATGAAGAAGACTTCTTTGTGAGAGAAGAAAGAAAAAAAGAAGATGGAAAAACATATTTAGTTGGTTTAAAAGATTTAGAAGAAGTTACGCAAGCACTAAAGCTTTTTCAAGAAAAAAATCAATAATTCTGGTATAATATCCTTATAGGATATTTTTTTTGGAGGAAAAAGGAATGGAAGAATACATCAAAGGAAATTTTAAAAAAACAATTTTTAAAAGTGAAAGTGGGTATGTGATTGGACTTTTAAAAGTAAAAGAAGTAGGCTGTGAAGCCTTACAAGAGTACTGTAATCACACCATTCCTTTTACTGGATATTTTCACGAATTAAAAGAAGAAGAAACCTATCAATTATATGGAAAAATGATAGAACATGAGAAATATGGAAAACAATTTCAAGTAGAAAGTTATGAAAGAATATTGCCAGAAGAAAAAGATTCCACCATTGAATTTTTATGTAGTGGAATTTTTAAAGGAATCGGCGAAAAAACAGCAGAAAAAATTGTGGAATATCTAGGAAAAGATACTTTAACAATTATTTTAGAAAATCCGAGTAATTTATTTTTAATTCCTGGAGTGACCAAAAAACAAATTGATATTTTACATCAAACCTTAGTAGAATATCAAGCCAGTTATCAAACGATTGTTTCTTTAAATGAATTAGGATTTTCTACCAAAGATAGTTTATTAATTTATCAAAAATATAAACAAAAAACCAATTCTATTTTAGCAGAAAATATTTATTTATTGGCAGAAGATTTAGAAGAAATTACGTTTCAAAAAGTAGATAAAATTGCCCTAAAAAATAAGATAGAAAAGGATGATATCAGAAGAGTACAAGCGGCTATCTTATATGGATTAGAAGAAGTATGTAATTTATATGGTCATAGCTATTTGTTAGAAGAAGAAATCGCATCCTATACAACTCGTATTTTAGAAAATGAAATTGCTACCAGTCGTTTTCAAGAGGCACTAACGAATTTAGAAAAAGAAGTAAAACTGATTCGAAGAGAAGAAAAGTATTATCTTACCAAAATGTATGAAGCAGAACAGAATATTACCAAACGTTGTGGTTATTTAATGCGCTTAACCGATCAACGGGATAAAAATTTAGAAAAAATGTTAACAGAAGTAGAATCCCATTTCGCCTGTTCTTATAATCCTGAACAATTAGAAGCCATAAAGCTTTCTGTTACAAAAAACTTTTTAATTGTAACAGGAGGACCAGGAACCGGAAAAACAACGATTATCAAAGCAATTTGTGAACTTTATCGTCAAAGAAATCGTTTAACCCCAGAAAAATTAACCGAAAAAATTGCCTTACTTGCTCCTACCGGAAGAGCTAGTAAAAGAATCAGTGAATCGACTCATCTTCCTGCATCTACCATCCATCGCTTTTTAAAATGGAATAAAGAAAGTAATAAATTTGGAATCAATGAGCATCATAAAAGTGAAGTAGAAATGGTCATTATTGATGAATTTAGTATGGTAGACACTTATTTAATGGATTCTCTTCTAAAAGGATTACGCTATGATATCAAATTAATTTTAGTAGGAGATTACCATCAACTACCCAGCGTTGGCCCCGGTCAATTATTAAAAGATATGATAGAGAGTAATGTTTTAAATGTAGTTTCTTTAAAAGAATTATATCGTCAAAAAGAAAACTCTCATATTATTAGTTTAGCCTATCAAGTAAAAGAAAATAAACTAGATTTTGATCTTTTTAGAGAAAAAGAAGATTTAGTATTCATTCCTGCATCTAGTGATACTTTAGTATCAGAAATTATATCGATTTGTAAAGAAGAATTAAAGAAAAAAAATTATTTGCAAATTTTAGCACCAATGTATAAAACTTTTACCGGAATTGATTATATGAATGTAGCCTTACAAGAAGTATATAATCCCAAAGTCAAAACCAAAAAAGAAATACTCATTAATGGAATTGTATTTCGAGAAAAAGATAAAGTGATTCAATTATCCAATATGCCTGATGAAAATGTATTTAATGGAGATATTGGTATCATAGAAGAAATTCATTTAGGAACCAAAAAAGAAATTTATATTGATTTTGATGGCAATTTGGTAAAATATACTCCTGCTAATTTTCAAAAATTTAAACATGCTTATGCAATTAGTATTCACAAAAGTCAAGGAAGTGAATTTGATACAGTCATTCTTCCTTTGGTGAATCAATATGGAAAAATGTTATATCGAAAATTACTTTATACAGGAATCACTAGAGTAAAGAAAAAATTATATTTAATTGGAGAAGTATCTGCTTTAGAAAAAGCAATTCAAAATAACGATACCAATCTTCGTAGAACAACTTTAAAAGATTTTTTAATGGATAATATTCAAGTATAAAATGAAATTTATCCTTCATACTAAAAATGGGATAGAAATATTCCCAATCATATTTTCAAGTAGAGGTGATAAAATGAAAAAGAGTAGTGTAGTCGCAGGTTCTATGATGCTAATGGCTCTTACTGGTTATGGTGCATGGTGTATGTATAAAAAAATGAATCCACATTGTGCTCATGAGTTAAAAAAAGATATGAAAAGAATGACCAGAAATATGGAAAAAAGCATGGAAGATATGATGTAAAGAGGAAGGAAACTTCCTTTTTATGTGCAAAAAAAAGAAAGAAGATGCATATCTTTTATTAGAAAGATTCTTTCTTTTTTTCTTGTACAATAGGAAAGTCATAGAATAAGCAAAAAAAGTCAAGTAAAAAATAAAAGCATGCAAAAGCGC
>CANRPT010000055.1 GCA_947632565.1 uncultured Bacilli bacterium
ATTTATCAAATCGTAAGACAACGTGATGATAATTATCAACCTACTGGTTGGCAAGCAGGCACTAATGTACTAGGTAATAAAGCATTACCAGGAACAGTGAATGTAAAATGGATTGATATGCATCGTGTTTTAGAAAAGTCAGAAGCAACAATCTCTATTGATGTAGATAAAGAAGGATACAATACTTATCAAAAAACATTAGAAGATAAATTAAGTTTTAAAACATCAGAAGCTTATGGAGATGGCAAATTAAAAAATGAAAATAACCAAGTAAGTGGATTACTTTTAAAAAACAGTAAGATAACACTTAGTAAAGAAGATCAAGAAAAGTATGAAAATCCAGAATATTTCTTTGCTTACATATTAGAAATACCTGGTGCAACATCAAAAACTACTGTGACAATTGATGGAATATCTGGAGAAGAAAGCAGTATTGATTGGAATAATTTTGATGTTAAAGGGGAAGATGGAAAAACACCAGGAATCGTTATCTTAGCACCAATTACACCTTCTAAATGGGAACAAAAGAAAATCATTACAATTAAAATAGATTTAGATGGTGATAATGGGGAACAAGATGAATATGGAGTAACAGAGTATCAATTAGATTTAAGCGGATTAACATTCCAACAAGATTCAACAGTAACTTTGAATGATAGTGAAGATGATATCTCTATTACTGATAAAGAAACATTAGAAAATTGGGGATATACTTTATTTGGAAGTAATAAACATTACAACTTAGAAAAAGAAGAGAATAAAGAAAACGCTTATCAATTAACTGGAAAAATAGAAACACAATATTTAAAAGAAAAGACATTTAATACAAATGCAGAAGAAGGATATTTCTTTGTATTTAATCTAAAAAAACCAGATCATTTAGAAGTAGTTCCAGAAGGAGTTCAAGTAACTGTAAAAGGACAACAAAACTTCACTTATGGAAAAGAATCTTTTAATGAAACAGGTGTATTTACTGAAATATTTAAATTAAAAGATGATTGTACTGATGATGATTGTAAAATCACAATTACAGTTGATTGGGATGGAGATGGAAAAGAATATCTGAAATCTCAGGAAATCACAATTGATTACAGTGATTTAACAATGATTAAAGGTTCTAAATTCAGTATTGTAAGTGTTGATGATGGTAGTTTGAGTGATAATCCATTAGAAGATGCCTATGGATGGAAACAACCAGATGGATTTGATGTTGATTTTAATATCGAAGAAACAACTGTAAAAGTAACAGGGTTACTACCAATTTTAGACCAATTTGAAGGAAATCAACATCCATTCGGAGAGAAAGATGCAACAGGATATTATTTACCATTTGTGATTAAAACTTCTTCTAATAAACAAACAACAGAAGGTAAGAAGACTACGGTACAATTTATTCATGATGGAGAAGAATCAAAAACTCTTACAGCAGACAACTTTGATGGTAATGATGTATTATACATTTTAAGACATCTTGATAAAGATGCAGTAGATAAAACATTTACGATTATCGTAGATATGGATGGAGAAGGAGAAGAATATGCTCCATACACTCTAACATTTGATTGGAGTGATTTAAAACTTCAAGAAAAATCAACTGCAAATGTTACAAATAATCTTAATGAAGAGAGTGAAAAAGAATTCTCTAGTTGGGGTTATGATAAAAATAAAAATTCTAACGTAGAATTAAAAAAACAAGAAAATGAAAACATCACCAAAGTAAGTGGTAAATTAGTGGAACAAAAATTAATTGCTGAAGCCTTTGGAACAGATAAAGAAGCAGGTTATTATTTTACATTTACATTTGAAAAACCAGACACTGTTAAGTCTATGGATAAAGCTAAGATTTATAGATTAAATAGTAAACCAGCTGATAATAGTACTTTACCAGGAGAAAACAGTTCTATTAAGAAGACATTCTCGAAAGATGATTTTGATTCAGATGGAAGTTTAACTATTTTATATCGTTTTGATCCAACAACTACCAAATGCTCTAATAGTGATGCAGATAACTGTAAATTATACTATGTAGTGGATTATGATGGAGATGGTTATGAATATTTACCAACACTTTATGTAATTGACTATAGTGGTTTAAATTTTGAAAAAGCTTCCTTATTTACTGTTAAAGGAATAGAAAAAGATAATGCAAAAACCGAATTTGGTGATGATAGTTGGTATGATGAAGAAAAAGGATATTCTGTAAATGTTGCAGAAGATCAAGAAAAAGCTAATACCTATAAAGTAACCGGTGTTCTTCCTATCTTTGATGATGAAAATGACTGGGAATTAAACGAGGAAGTAGATGGTGAGAGACCATTTGATACCAGCAAAAATTTATATTATCTAGGATTACTTTTAAAATTAACAAATATAAATGAAGAAGTAGCAGGGGAAGGTAAGATAGATGTAAAATTCTTCCATAATGAAACTGCGGATGATCAATTTATTAAAATAACTGGTCAAGATATTGGAACTAGTGGAGAATTATACATTTTGAAAGCACTATGTGAAATAGCTCAAAATGGCGAAATAATTTCTGATAACGAAAAAGTATTTACAATTACTTTAGATTTTGATGGCGATGCTGAAGAAGAATATGCTCCATATACGGTAACAATTGATTGGAGTGGTTTAAAACTACAAAAAGTATCAGAATCAACATTAGATTTAAATGAAATTTCAAATACTGATAAAAGCACATTCGAATCATGGAGTTATAATTCAGAAAGTAATAAAGAACTTAAATTAGAAAACCAAAAGAATGGTACATATAATTTAACTGGTACTATGACTGAACAAGAATTATCTGAAGTACCATTTGGTAAAGCAGGGAAAACAGGTTATTTTTTCTACTTTACATTTGAAAAACCAGAAGGTGTAGATTATACCAAAGCAAAAATAGCTCAATTAAAGAATTATCCAAGTACAGGTGCAGAGTCTGAGAATATTCAAAAAGAATTTGTAACATCAGAGTATGATGCAACAACTGGTAATTTAACAATATTATTTAGATTTAAACCAGATGTAACATGTGAACCAGAAGGTGGTAATTGCAAGTTATATTTCAATGTTGACTGGGATGGAGCTGAAAAAGCTTATCTACCAACTGTTTATACTATCGACTATAGTAAAGTAACATTTAAAAAGAATTCCATTGTAGATGCTTTAGATTTAGGAACAATAAGCAACTCAGGTAATGAATCATGGAAAGGTTGGACTGAGGATAGTAAATATGTTACAGAGTTTGAAACCAAAGGAAACACGGTAAAAGTAACTGGCTTTATTCCAATATTTGATGATCAAAATTGGAATAATGAGAATCCATTTGGACCTTATGCTGAAGATTATTATCTTGCTTTCAAATTAAAAAGGGCTGATACAAAAGGTACTACAGCAAATACAACTGTAAAAATTTTAGCCGATGGTGAAGGTAATGGCGAAACAAATAAAATTACAGGAACAGATTTTGGAGAAAACGATGAAATATATGTTTTAAAATATATTAATCCTTTAAAATCAGGTGGTACTTCAAAGCAATTCACTATAGAAGTAGATTTTGATGGTGAAGATAAAAATGAGTATGAGCCTTATACTTTAATTATCGATTGGAGTGATTTACATTTCCAATACGGAAGTTATATGACAGAAGTTGATTCTGTAACTACTGAAGAAGCTAAAAGCAAGCTTACTCAAACTGACCAACAACAACTTAATGATTGGGGTTATAAAATTGAAAACGTTGGTGAAAATATTACTGTTACAGAAGGAACAGACCTAACAATTGCATACGAATTAAGTGGAAAGATAAAGGAACAAGTAATAAATAATTCTGCTGGATTCAAAACAGAAAAAGGTTATTATATCGTTCTTAAAATTTATGGACCTAGTGAGGATGTTTTAGATCTAACTCCATATTTATCTGAGAATAAATGGACAGTTCAACTAAGAAATGAAGATGGAACTTATATGAATCCTGTAAAACCAAGCTCAGAAGATTATCAGAATGGATATATAACTGTCTTATTCAAACTAAAAGAAGATGAAGATCAATTAAAATATAAGATTGACTGGGATGGGGAAGGGAATGACTATTTACCTTATGAAGAAACAATAGATTATACTGATATAGAATTCTTGTCTTCTCATACAATCACAGTTAATGATGGTACAGAAAAAGAATATGATGATATCATTGTATGGGATGGAGATACTATTACTGCAGATATACTTCCAGAAGCACCAGAAGTAGATGACACTTATCATGATTTCGCTTACTGGACTCAAGAAGATGGAACAAAAGTCGAAGATATAACCGTAGATAAAGATACTGGAGATATTCAATTAGTTCCACATTGGAATTTATATTCAGACAAATTTATTGCTGATGTACTAGCTGATTTAGCTTCAAGTGATAAAACATATTCTCAAGACTTTAGCAGTGAATTTAAAATTGAAAATTATGAGAAAAATAGTGGACAAATTACGATTACTGTAATTGATCCTACAACAACATTATCAAGAATGAATGATACTAGTATTCCTGGTGCAATAGCTTATATCTTATTAAAAGATGAAATTCAATCAGTTACTCTAACTGTTGATGGAGAATCAAAAGAATTTACAAAGAGTGATGGAGAAAGCCAGGATGTATTAAAAACAGCTATTCAAAATGGAGCAAAAGAATTATATGCTTCACTACTAACAAAGCATTTTGATAGCAAAACTGATGAGCAAGTAACCTTGAGCAATTTAGCACAACATGAAAGCATGAATAGCTTTACTTTAACAATAGATGAAAGTAAAATTGCTGATACAGTTACTCTTGTTAAAGAATCCGTTGAACCAGTTCGCTCTATTAGAAGTGTAGAAGGAGTACCAACAAGCTATACATTTACTTTTGAATCTGATATAGCTTCAGTACATGATCAAAAAGAATTAGAAACTGCACTTAATGGTAAAGCGAAAGAAATATACATTGCAGAAGACTTTAGTGTTGATAAACCAATTGATATTATTAGAAGTGTAAATATTAATGGTGGTGCACAAAAACATAAAGTTTCCGCTGGTGATAATGTTGCAACCATATTCAATGTAAAATCTAGTTTAGTAACCATTGAAAATATGACTTTAGAAAATGCTTCTAAAAATGCTATTACTGTTGAAAGTGGTTCATTATCAGTAAAAGATTTAACAGTAACTCCAAAAAGCGATGGAGGAGACTCAACATTTGAAGCTGCTATCGAAGTAAAAAGTGGAGCATCACTTACTGCTTCTAGCTTAACATACGAAAGTGAGATATATGATAAACCAGCTGTTAAGGCTGAAAAGAATAATGCTGTTGTTAATTTAACTAATAAAGAATCAAAACTAGCTGACAAAATAACGAAAGAAAAAATTACCAGTGGCAAGTTAGAGGACACAAAAGAAACGGATACTGAATATAGCTATTATAATTATTATAATGATGCTAATAATTCTAAAATTTATGAAACAGTCTTCTATACCCATGAGGCAGGATATCGTTTATCTTATAAAAGATACAATCATTATAATGAACAAATTAAACAACCAGAGAGTGAAAGATTTCAAGATTATACCTATGAAGGTGAAAAATATCATTTAATAGGTTATTCAGAAAACAGTTGGGAAAGTGTTATTAGAGGAGATCAAGTAACCCCATCTTCTGTAATTGAACCACAAAACTTAAAAGCTACTTCTGATAAGCATTATTGGGCTTCTTTTAAAGTTACTGAAGCAGAGGGTGTTAAAAAAGTTGATAATGAGCAAGCATTTAAAGACGCTCTAGCTGATGGCAATATTAAAGAAATATATATTACTAAAGCAATAACTATTACTTATGAGGAGACCTTAACTATTAATAGAGATGTTTCTATTATTGGCTATTCAGGTTCAACATCTAGTAATCAGCCAATAATTAAAGCACAAAAAATTATTATCGATAGTAGTGCTAATAAGGTCTTTATCAATAGAGTAAACTTAACGATTGATGCTCAAGCAGATCAAGATTCCTTAATCGAGGTTAAGGGTAAGAAATTTACATTATGGCAATCTGGTCTTTCCAATATTAATGAAACAAATACCGTAGATTATGCAATAAAATATACTAACGATGAATCTGTTGTTGATGTTAGATGGATGGGACTTTCTTCATCTGGTTTCAGTAATGAAAAAATCAAAAATGCATATATCTATGTTGAAGGTAAGATGGCTGCTGGTTCAGAAATCTACTTTAATACCTTTAAAAAATTATCAGATGAAAAAGATAGCAGTGTAATTATTAAGGGATTTGCTACTGATGCTATAATTACCAAAGATGATGATGAACCAGATATAAGATTTGCCTTAAATACTGCTAATACAAACTATGCTATTAAACTTTTAAAAGAAACTTCAGGCCAAAAAGCAGATGTGGAATTTGATACAGGAACCAAAAAAATTATAGCAGTTGAATATGATGATACTTATAAAGATTTTAGTCAAATTGATTTTTATGCTAATCCTGATAATGTTGAATCAAAATATATTAAAAACGGTGTAGAAAAAACTTTACAGGAATTAGAAACTGATGGTGGTCAAGGAATTAATATTACAGCAAAAGTTGTATTACCAAATTAATTAATAGAATGATAAAGGTGTGATATTGATACCACACCTTTATCTTAACTATAATGGGGGAAACATGAAAAAAGTTTTAGGAATGTTTTTTCTTCTTGTGATATTTTGTTTTCCAACTGTAACCAATGCTTTAGCAACCAATTCTTCTTATGATAATATTAAAGTATATTTCTTTTATGAAGAAGATTGTAAAGATTGTGAGAAGGCAAAAGAATGGTTAGAAGAAGAATTGAAGGAACATCAACGTGTTCGAGCAGAATATGTGAAAATAGAGAATAATCAAGAATTCAGTAAACAAGTAAAAGATACTTTCCAAATCAAAAAGGATACTGTTCCTTTGATGGTAATTGGTTCCAATTCCTTTCTGGGATTTAGTAATCAAGTAAAAAATAATTTAACAGAAGCAATTGAATCTTATGAGGAAGCAAAAGATTCTTGTGATGTGATATCGAAAGTTAGAAACCAAGAAGATGTGAAAGATTGTATGAGTCAAAATAAAGAAATTTATCATCCATCTACAGTATTTTCTACTTTGATAAAAGTTATTTTAGGAATCATTGGAATTGGTTTCGTAATTGGAATAGGATATCTTTACAAGGAGAAAAAACTATTGAGTAGATTACATCGTTAATCTACTTTTTTTCTACTTTTTTTCTTGTCGAGAAATGTCGTTTTATATTGACGGGGGGGG
>CANRPT010000056.1 GCA_947632565.1 uncultured Bacilli bacterium
TTTATGACCTTTTTTATTCTTAATTTTTATAAAGTTTTCTTTTTTAAACTAATTTACTCTTTTTTTCTGTATCTAATTCATTTTTTCTATCTATTCATTTTTTCTAAGATATCTCTTGCTGCTACTAATCCCGTTGCTGCTGCTGTTACAATATTTCCGGCTTTCCCACTACCATCTCCAATAAAATAGATATCTTCTTGTTCTAATTTAAAGTGATGATTCGTCGTAATTTCATTACTAAAGAATTTAATTTCCGGTCCATAAAGCAGAGTTTCATCATTATTTACGCCAGGAATGATTCGATTTAATTTATCCAATCCTTCCATAATATTGGTCACAATACGATGGGGAAGAACCAAGGCTAAATCTCCTGCTACACAATCTTTTAAAGTAGGTTCAATATATCCTTTTTCTATTTTATGCCAAGTAGAACGTCTTCCTTTTTTCAAATCTATCAATCTTTGAATAATCGGTTTCGAATCTCCTAATACATTGGCTATCTTGGCTATGGATTCTCCATATTCTCTGGTATTGGTTACTGGTTCTGTCAGATTTACTTTACTAATAAAAGCAAAATTACTGTTTTTCGATTTTTGATCCTTTAAAGCATGCCCATTGACACAAATATAACCATAGTAATTTTCTTTGGTTACATAACCACCCGGATTGGTACAAAAGGTACGGATTTCATCGCCATAAGTGTCTGTTTTAATAAAAATGGTTGGATCATAAATAACATCAGTAATACTTTCCAAGATTTCTTTTCTTACTTCCACTCTTACTCCAATTTCGATACTTTGCGATACATATGGGATTTGATATTGATCAGCTAATTCTTGTACCCATTTTGCTCCTGTTCTACCAGGGGCAACAATTACTTTTTTGGCTTGGATTTTGTTCTTTTTACTATCGATTAATTCATAACTACCTTTTTCTGAAATAATATCTTTGATATCTGTATTTTCTAACAGAGTCACTTTCTTTTCTTCTAAGTAATTACAGAATGCTAAAATATCTTCTGGTAGGTGATCACTTCCAATATGTTTTTGCTTAATTAGTAAAAGTCTAGCACCCGTTAGAGTTACTTCTTTTTGAATTTCTTTGGCTTCTTCCATATTACTAGGATAAATATCACTATCCATCTGAAATTTGGTAAATATTTCTTCCGTATCATCTATTAATTGATAGGCTTCGCTTTCACTCATATATTTGAATAAATCGCTTTTACCTAATTTGGGAATAAAATTTAATTTTCCATCTGAAAAGGTTCCCGCTCCTCCATATCCGGATAAAATTCTACATGGTTGACAATTCTTACAAGCTGTTTTCGTTTTATTCATGGGACAAAATCTTTTTTCTACCTTATTTCCTCGATCTATTAAGGCAATTTTTAATTTCGGATTTTTGGTAATTAATTCATAAGCTGCAAATAATCCTGCTGGTCCTGCTCCAATAATGGCAACATCATACATTTCTATACCTCCTTATGATAAAATCCTAGTTCCAAATAGAACTAGGATTTTTTTAGATTTTTTCTACATCAAATTGTAGTTCTATTCCATTTAAGTTGGAAGACTCTACGGTTAATTCTTTTTCTATCACATCAACAGCTAGCGTTTCTTTTTGAATAAATTCTAGATAATTTTGAATTGCCTCTGTAAATTCTGGATTTTTACTATAATAAATATGAATCCGATCAGTAATTTCAAAATCCTTTGCCTTTCTTAAATTCTGGACTTTACTAATAAATTCACGAACAATTCCTTCCTTCTTTAATTCTTCCGTTAAAGTAGTATTTAAGACAATAAAATGATTTTTCTCATGACTCGCATTAAATCCTTCTTTACTAGATACTCGGATTTCTACCATTTCTGGTACGATTTCTACTTCTTCTTTCGCAATTTCTAGTTTGATCGTTCCATTTTCTTCTAAAGTTTCGATATCAAAATCGGATAGAGTTTTTAATTTTTCTTGGAATTCTTTCATATTGGCACCAAACATTTTTCCGCAAATTTTAAAGTTTGGTTTTACTTCAAAGTTCATATAATCAGATAAATCAGCAGTAAAGATTACTTCTTTGACATTTAACTCTTCTTTGATTAAATCTACTAAATCCGAAATGATTGCTTCTTCTTTTTGATCTAAGATAGCTTCTGGAATTGGTTGTCTTACTTTGATTTTGGCTTCTTCTCGAACATTTCTTCCTAACGAAATTAAATCTCTTACTAAATCCATTCTCTTTTCAATTTCTTCTTGAATCATCGCTTCTTCACAAACTGGATAAGAAGCCAAATGTACACTTTCTTTTCCTGTTAAATTGGTATAGATTTCATCTGAAATAAAAGGTACCATAGGAGCAATTAAACGACAAACTCCTTCTAACACTTGGTAAGTGGTTTGATAAACTGCTTTTTTACTCATATCTAACTGGCTACCCCAAAATCTTCTACGATTTCTACGAATATACCAGTTTGATAAATCTTCGTTTACGAAAGAATTGATTAATTTTACTGCTTTATTTAAATCATATTCTTCCATAGCAGCTGTTGTATATTTTACTAATTTATGATATTTCGATAATAACCATTTATCAATTTCTTCTAAATCTTCATATTTTACTTCAAATTCTTTTGGATCAATCGAATCGGTATTGGCATAGATTTGGAAGAATGTATACGTATTTTTTAACGTATTAAAAAATTTAGACTGTACTTCTTGAATTCCTTCTTCATCAAATTTTAAAGGAACCCATACAGGAGAAGTTGATAACATATACCATCTTGTTGGATCTGCTCCATATTTTTCCAAAATGGTAAATGGTTCTACCGCATTTCCTTTGGATTTATGCATTTTTTGACCATACTTATCTAATAGTAAATCGTTTACTAAAACATTTTTATAAGGACTGCATCCTTTTACAAACGTAGAGATAACTAATAAGGAATAAAACCAACCACGGGTTTGATCAATTCCTTCACTAATGAAATCTGCTGGAAATTGACGGTCAAATAATTCTTGGTTTTCAAATGGATAATGATATTGAGCAAATGGCATTGCACCACTATCAAACCAACAATCCATGACTTCTTTCACCCTTGTCATTTCTTTGCCACACTTTGGACATTTGATATGAATCTCATCTACATAAGGGCGGTGAAGTTCAATCGTCTCATCAATTTTCTCTACAGCTTTTTCTACTAATTCTTTTCTAGAACCAATCATCTCATCATAGCCACAGCTACATCTCCATAGAGGAATTGGAGTTCCCCAATAACGATTTCTAGAAATTGCCCAGTCATTCATATTTTCTAACCAGTTTCCAAAACGTTTTTCTCCTACATAATCCGGATACCAATGTACACTTTGATTGGCTTTGATAATTTGATCTTGGAAAGCAGTAGTTTTGATGTAAAGACTTGGTTTAGAATAGTAAACTAGTGGTGTTTTACATCTCCAACAGTGTGGGTAATTATGTACCATTTTCTGCTTTTTAAATAATTTATCTTCTTTGGCTAAGTATTTGATAATTTCTAATTCTAGTTCGGAATCTACCACCAATCTTCCTTTCCAAGGTCCTTCTGTATAACATCCATTTTCATCGACAGGATTTAATATTGGTAAATCATATTTTAATCCTACTTCATAGTCATCTTGTCCAAAAGCAGGAGCAATATGTACAATACCCGTACCATCTTCCATCGTTACATAGTCGGCACAAGTTACATAGAATGCTTTTTTATTTACTTTTAAAATTGGTAAGAATTGTTCATATTCCCTATATTCTAAATCTTTTCCTAAATACTCTTCTACAACTTGAAAGTCATCTCCTAATACTTGATGTGCTAATTTTTCTGCTACAATAAAGTGGTATCCTTTGGAAAGACATTTCACATATTTTTCGTTTGGATTAACACAAGCTGCTACATTGGATAATAAAGTCCAAGGGGTTGTTGTCCAAATTAAAAGATAAGTATTTTCTTCGTCTTTTAAACGAAACGGAACGGTAACCGTATTGACACTAATTTCTTTATAACCTTGTGCTACTTCATGACTAGCTAGTCCTGTTCCACATCTTGGACAATATGGTAAAATCTTTAACCCATCATAAATAAGACCAGCTTCAAAGAATTTCTTGAGAATCCACCACTCTGTTTCAATATAATTATTATCATAGGTAATATAAGGATGCTCTAGATCAATAAATTGTCCCATTTTATTGGTAAAATCACGAAAAGCTTTTTCATTTTTCCAAACACTTTCACGACATTTTTCATTAAATTCTTTGATTCCGTATTTTTCAATATCATTTTTTCCAGAAAATCCTAATTCTTTTTCTACTTGGACTTCTACTGGTAAACCATGGGTATCCCATCCTACTTTACGAAGAACTTTATAACCTTGCATGGTTTTATATTTACAGAAACAATCCTTTAATAATTTCGCCAACATATGATGAATTCCTGGCATTCCATTTGCGGTCGCTGGTCCATCATAAAACACGAAATATTTTTCATTTTGATCGATGGATTTCTGTAAGATATTCTCTTTTAAAAAATGATCCATTAAATTCTGTTCTACTTTACTGGTTTTTTCTTTTTTTAATTCTTGAAACATTGCTATCATCCTTTCTATTATACCTTTTCTTTGATATAGGCTTTTATCTTTTCTACAGGTTCTTCTCCATATATGTTTTGATATTCTACTAATTCTTTTCTGCAAGATTCTCTTGGTGCAAGAATCTGGATATGCCAGTTTTCCCATTTCATGGGATTATAAGAATCCGTTAACAGTTTTCCTGCTATCACATAATCGGTAATGGCACTTCCCAGGCTTTCTATCAGTTGTTTTCTGGTGGTTATCATCTGGAATAATTCTGGTAAACTCTGCAGTTGAAAAGATTCTATACTTAAACGCTGATACTGCCAATTTGCATATCCATAATATCCTAAAGTGGGAAGTAAAATATGGCAGATTCCACTTATATCTAAATTTTTGATTTGACTTAGATAGGTTGGAAAGTCCAGAAATTTTTGTTTTGGAAATTCTAGGGTGATTTTTTCTGATTCCAAATTATATTTTTGTAGTAAAATTTCTAATTTTTCTTTGGTTATGGTGTTCGTTTCTCGCAGGTATTTCACAAACATTGCTTCTTTGTTTTGCAGGTTTGATTCTTTCTTTTGCTTTTGTAAATAATTTTGAAAATCCTGTTCTGTGATTTCTAATTGCGTTAAAATCATCCTTTCACTTCCCAACAACATTTATATTTTACTTTTTACATACTGTTTTACTTCTTCTATGGTTTCTTTTCCATAAATTGGTTCGTATTGTGCTAATATTCTTGCGGATTCTTCCTTTTTCATTTGAAATTCTGAAAATCCATAATAGGAACCATGAGGAATGGTTAATTTTCCTGCTAGCGTATAATCTTCGATTACATCTTTTAGCACTTTTCCTTCTATATCATAGTCTATTATTCCCCATTTTCTAGCTATTTGGTTTGCTTTTACATTCATACTGGAATGACGAAAATAAAATGTTTTTGAATAAAATGCTTCGGCTGGAATCATTACATGATAAATTCCTTTCATATCAATTTTAGACTCTGATAAATGTTTTAGATAATCTTCAAAATCACCAGTAAAGTCTCTTTCTTTTAAGAAGCGAATAAACAAGGCTTTTCTATCTTGTATTTTCAAATCTTCTTGATGATTTTGAAAATAGTTTTCTATACTTTCTTTTTTGATATATAATGCTGAATTGTTACGATTCATATTTTTTCTCCTTTTTAAATGAATACCATGCTATAGTATATGACAAATAGAAGTAAAAGAATGACTCCTTCTATTTTTTTAATTTGATAATCATTATGTGAAAAAGCAAATAAGGCCAAAGACGATAAAAATAGAAATTCTAAATCAATGTAATTGAAATTTGCTACAGAAATACCTCCTAATAACGCAATGGGAAGCCCTAAAACAATCGCAATATTAAAAGTAATACTTCCTACAATATTTCCAATTAAGAGATCATATTCTTTCTTTTTGGTGGCTACGATTCCTGTTACTAATTCTGGTAAAGAAGTTCCTAATGCTACAATGGTAATGGCAATCATTCTTTCACTAATTCCAAATCCCTTTGCTAATAAAACGGCATTATCTACTACCCAATTGCTTCCTATGATGACTGCTATGAAACCCAGTATGGTATAAAGAAAGGATTTTGGAAGGGAAAATATTTTTTCTTCTTTGGAAACTTCTTCTTCTACTCTGCTTCTAAAAAGAGAAACTAAATAGTAAAGGAAAACAGAAAAGAACAGTACTAAAATCACTCCATCGCTACGAGTTAGCATATTTTCTTGTTGATTGAAGATCTGATCATTCATTAAAACAATTAAGACGGTCGTAATCAATAATCCCATTGGTAATTCTTTTTTTACAGTATTATTTTTTACATTTAACTCGTGAATGAGACTACAACATCCTAAAACAAGTAAAATGTTTAAAATATTACTTCCTATCACATTTCCAACTAAAATTTCGCTACTTCCGGAAAGCATTGCTTGAATTCCTACAGCAAGTTCTGGCACACTTGTACCAAAAGTCACCACGGTAAGTCCAATAATGATTTTAGAAATTTTAAAGTTTCTTGCTAAACTGCTTGCTCCGTCGACAAAGATATCTGCACCTTTTACCAATAAGAAAATTCCTATTGCTAACAATATTCCTTGTAGTAACATAGACTCCTCCTTCCGAAAAAAAAGCGATTATTCGTATAAGGACGAATAATCGCGGTACCACCTTAATTGATAGAATATCTATCCACTTGAAATAGTTAACGGTATTACCCGACTTTATCTTATCCATAAAGCACATCTTGAAAGTGATTTGAATAATAATTCTTAGATTTCTTTCCCACCAAACAGAAACTCTCTTTCTATTTCTTATTATTCCGTCTTTCGCATTTGTTTTCACGACTTATACTATATCATAAAAGGTTTTTCTTTTCAATTCTTTTTTTGAAATATGTGACTTTTAAGTTAAAATGTCCGCTTTTTTGAATCCGTTTATAAGTTAAAATGTCCTATTTAATATAAACGGTA
>CANRPT010000057.1 GCA_947632565.1 uncultured Bacilli bacterium
TTATTGAAATAATTGATTCCTCAATTTTTCAAAATTTCACTTTTGTGAAATCTTTTTGGCGTGGGTTTCTTTCCAATCTATAACTTTCTATCAAAAATCTCTTGACTTCTAATAGTTAGTCACCTTTTTCCACCACTTATTTTAGCACAGTTTTCCTATCTTGGAAATAAAAAGTAATGAGTTTATTTGAGAAAGAATATAAAAATTATTTGACATATTTTGACAAAAAATGATGAAATATGAATTTTTTTCAACTTTTTTTCCTATTTTTTTAGTCATTTTCCATTTTTTTCAAATAATACTATAAGAGGATAAATTAAGATAGGGGGTGAAAAAGTATTTATCTTCTAAAAACGAAAGGAGTTATATGACTAAATTAAAAGAAAAAGTAAGATTTGTGAAACTCTGTAGTGATACTACCTTTAAGTACCTTTATAAGAATCCCAAGTTCAAACCTTGGTTCGATGAAATTATCTTAGAAAAGTGTGGTCTTGATTTATCTGGTTTTGAACCGATTGATAATGAAGCAAATACCGGAAATCAAATCAAAGATTATCGGATGGATTTAGTCTTAAAGAAAGATGATACGATCGTTATTATAGAAATGAATGATTCTTATTATCAACATTTAAGAATTAAAAATTATAGTTATTTATATCGTATCGCTGGTAACAGGTTTGAAACTGGAGAAAACTATCATCCGATGGAAACAAAACTCATTCTATTCAATAACTATTCTTATCAGAAAGTTCCAAAAGTAAAAGAAGTTCATTATTTATTCATGGAACCTCATCTTCAAGATGTCATAGAAGATATTGAAAGTTTTGAAATTTATTTACCAGAATTTAAAAAATTATGTTATGATAGTAATGAAATTGATATCAGACTTTCTTTATTTCAGAAAGAAAGTTATGAAGAGATGAGAAAAGCTACGAAGAATTCCAGAGATTTAGAAATTATCGAAGAATTGGAGAGATTAGCGATGGATGAAGAGTTTATCTATGCCTATGATCATGAAGCAGTGAGAAAAAAAGAAGAGAATTCCATTCGAAAAGATTCTTATGAAGAAGGCCATGAACATGGTTTAGAACAGGGTTTAGAACAAGGTATTACACAAAGAAATACGGAAATTGCAAAAGTTATGTTAAAAGAAAAAGAACCAATGGAAAAAATTTCACAATATACCGGTTTATCACTAACAGAGATTCAAAATTTAAAAGAGAAAGAATGTTAGAAAACTAACAAACTTTCTCTTTTTGGTTTTATTCATTAAAATTTATTTTATTCTGCTACTACATTAGTAATTTCTACATTTTCATTTGGCATTTTAAAAGTATTTCCAGTAATTGTTTTCCCATTCATTTCAAAAGAAGTAATTGTTGCCCCTGAATTTGAGGTTAAAGTAACTTTTACATTTGGATAATAATTGCTTGCTGTTTTATTTGCTCCTATATCACTATTTTCTACAATGCTTACAGTATGTGCATCAATTTGTTTTCCTAATACAACTTTATTACTCTCATTTGCTTTCGTTTCTATCATCTTTTTTACCAAATCTAGATTTTCTGCCGTATAGTTAACTACTATTTGAGCATTTTCTCCCGTTGCAGCACCTGAAAACATTCCACTGTATTTAGTTGGATCTGAAATATCAGAAACTAAAATGGGAAGTGTTGTAGTTAATTGACCACAGTGATAAAAAATTCGAGCCATGTCTGTAACATTCGAAGTATCCCAATTATTCAAATTTAAACCAGTTAAATTTCCACTATTCCAAAACATTTGAAGCATATCTGTTACATTCGAAATATCCCAATTACCAATATTACCAATTCTAGTCAATCCTGTTCCTAAAAACATACAACGCATCGTTGTCACGTTCGAAGTATTCCAATTACTCAAGTCTAAACTAGTTAAACTATTGCAATAACAAAACATAAAGGACATATCCGTTACATTCGAAGTATTCCAATCCTCTATTCCAATAATATTTGCCAAATTTCTAGAAGAATTAAATAATCCTTGCATAGTAGTTACTTTTGAGGTATCCCATCCGCTTAAATTTAAAGTTACTAAACCAGTACTATAAAACATTTGCCTAATATCAGTAACTTCTGAAGTGTTCCAATTGCTCAAATTTAAACTAGTTAAACTACAACTTTGAAACATGGAACTCATGTTTGTTACTTTAGAAGTATCCCAATTACTTAAATCTAAACTTGTTAAACTACTACAACCGTAAAACATACGCCCCATATCTGTTACCTGAGAGGTATCCAACAACTCTAGCCCCTCAATTTTGGTTAATTTACTAAAGCCATCAAATAAAGAACTACTATTTGGATTAGCAAATATTCCATTTTTTCCTTGGATATAGGCTATTTTTTGATTTTTATCATAATAAGCCATTACTGTTCCTTTACTATCTGGTGTAGAAATATCCCAACTTTCTACATTTTCTCCTTCAATTGGTTTTAATTCATTTTGAATTATAATTTTGGTAATTTCACTTTTGTATTCCCAAAGTTTTTGATTACCATTACCTGCTACTTGTATTGTTGGAAAATCTTTATATTCATTTTCCTGTTGTCCGACCACTCTAATTTGTGTAGCATAATACCTATCTTCCGCTTCATTTCCTGCTTCAGAAGCTATCCATATTCTTAAAGTGTAATTTATACTTTCTCCTTGTTTTAAAAAGCCGGTGGCTAACACCCTATTTTCAGAATCTTTAAAATCACTCATATATTTTGTCATGCTTTTTTCTGTAGTATGATTCAATAAATTTATCTTTACCCAATTATCTTCTAATCGTTTCGTTTTTTCATCCGTTAAAGGCTCATCCAATAATTCTTCTAATTCTTCTTTGTTTAAAAATAAATCATCCAAATAAACAGTATAATAACTATCTATAGTTCCCGTATTTGTAATGGTAAAAGTATATCCTTCTTCTTTTAAAGCATCACGATCTTTAGTAGGTACTAATTTATCCATAATAATCTTATCTTCAGTATCAGGTGGAGTAATTGACAATTCTAGGTTTCCTATTACTACTTTAAATACCGTATCTTTTGTCACATTAATAACAAATATCGCATAACTAGTAGCTAATCCCAAAACAATAACACTAAATAAAATAATAGCGACTAATATCCACTTTTTTTTATTCATATTGCATCCCTCTATTTTATAAGTTTATTATATAATTTTTTTTGTCTCGAAACAAGATGAAAAATAGGAAAATGAACTTTCCTACTCTCTTTCTAAATAATCACTACCTTTATGAGGTTCTTCTCTTAATAAATCATTATAATCTTGCTGTCTTAATGCTTCATAAGTACAAATTGCTACACAATTAGATAAATTTAAAGCTCTGACATTTGCTGTCATAGGAATTCTCATGCAATGTTCTAAATCTTTTTTTAAAATTTCCTTGGGAATTCCAGTCGATTCTTTCCCAAAAATAAAATAAATATTTCTAGAAGAATCAGAATAGTCAAAACTAGTATGAGGTTTATGACCATAACGAGTAAAATAATAATAATCTCCTTGATTTTTTGCTTGGAAATCAGCAAAATTTTCATAAACTTCATATTCTAATTTATCGATATAATTAACCCCACTTCTTCTTAAGTGGTTATCATCTAACTCAAATCCCAAAGGTTTAATTAAGTGAAGTTTCGCATTCGTAGCGACACAAGTTCTCATAATATTTCCCGTATTTTGAGGAATTTCAGGTTCATATAATACAATATTAATCATATAAATCGGAAGCAATTTTATTTTGATGAAAGAATGTCTTAGCCATTGGAACTTTTAATTCTTCTCCTACATCAACGGTTAAAACTGCTTCTACCTTCCCATCTTCAAACACAATAAAACTTGGATATCCTTTTACTTCACTACCATAAAATTTATTAAATTCTTTGATAAAACTTTTCTTATTACTTAGCTTGGTTAAATTTACATAAGTAATGACTTCTTCTAAATCTTGTTCTTCTACAAATTCTTGAAAATCTTTTTCAAAATTTCTACATTCGTCATTGTCCACCACTCCAAAATATAATACTACATCCCCTTTTTCACGAACATAGTCATATACTTCTTCTGGTACAATTTCCATTTGCAACTTTTCTCCTAAAATAGAAATATTTTTTTCATAATTCATTCTACTTAAATACCAATTTCTTAATATTAAAGCAATTAGTACTGTAATTACTACTACTACAATTAACTTGAAATAATTTGAAAAAGGAATTTTCTTTTTCATATGTTTCACCAATCCTTATAATTCTATTTTAGCATAATCTTTTGCATTATAGAAGTATCGTTTTATATTTTTTTAATATTGATTTTATTTCCTTACTATTTTCCTCAAAAAATTCAAAACGATATCTGCATATTCCCATTTCTTTTAATTTTGAAATTTCTTTTTCTAACATAATATTACGATAATAGAATAAATGTGTTAGTTCTTTTTCTTGTAAAAGAGGATAAAGTTCTCCATTTCGATCTCTCAGTTCATATCTTTTTCCATTCTGACAAATTTTGCATGGACTTTTATCGTGATTTACTAACATTTTAAGTGGACAATATTTCATAATCATCGCTTCTACTTTTCCATAAACGAGGACTTCTAATCCTTGATTTCCTACTTTTTTTACTATTTTTAAAATAGTTTCCATTGAATTTTCAATCGATAGTGTAATATTAGAAATTCCTAAATTTCTAAGATAATCTATGAAGTAGGAATTTGTTACATTCAGATAATAATCTGATACTAACAAGCAAGAAGTACGGTATTTCCAAAGAGAACCAGTCTCTCCTACTAATAATTTTTCTTGCTCCCTATTAGGGTGATTATTCATAACACGATCTAGTCGAAGATAAATATTGGGATAAGAAGAATATTTTTGATATAGGGATTCTTTTGTTACATAAATGGTATCTATTTTTTCTTCTAAGCAAGCTTTTAACTGTTCTTCGTTACGAACTAAAGCGGTTATCCTTATTTTATCATCTTCTTCTTTTTTTAGAATCGTTGGTTTTTCGTTTATGATTACTTCTTTTTTTTCATTTTCTCTCATGATTGTAAGTTCTTCTACTAATTTTTTTCTTATTTCATTTAATTTTGAAATGGGAATAAAAATAGAAGAATCTATCTCTAAGTTACTTTCTTTTAAAGAAAATACACTATCCCCTAATTTAGAAAGCTGTTCTAAAATACGTTCTTTACTAGTACCATTTCCTGTTGCTTTTTGGATACAATCTTCTGATATAGACACCTTATGGTTAAAATCAGATAATTCTATCCATAATGGTTTTCCTAATTTTGCAGTTATAGATATTGTTACAGGTATTTTCTTTTTTGGGTAATTCTCTAATTCTTTTAAGAATTTAGAATCCACTGTTTTTCTAACCGTACAACAAGTAGTAATTCCTACTTTATTATCCATTTCAATGATTTCTTTTGGTTTGGCACCAGAAATTAGATTTCCTTTTAAATCATAAAGAAAGTTAACATTCATACCTTGTTCTTCTTCTAAAAAACGAATTCCATCTCCTTGATTTAATTCTTTTTCTAATTGGATACGAATTCGTTTGGGAGTAACCTGAATCACTTTTCCAATTTCTATTCCAATATGGTTAGGAGACAAGATATTCATCATTTGTTTTCCACTACTATGAAATAAATATCCATCTGTAAAACCACGATTGAATAAAACCATTAACTTTTCTTGTTCTTCCTTAGTCAGTACTACTTCTTCACCTTTTTCATAATGATCGATTAACATCCGATAAAGTCTGGTAATATATCCAATAGTAGTAGGACTTTTCATTCGTCCTTCTATCTTAAAAGAAGTAATATTACTTTCCAATAATTCTTTGATATGATTTGTAGTATTGAATTCTTTTGGACTTAATAAGTATTTTCCTTCTGTTTTTATTTCTTTTCCATCTTCTAATAAGGTAAAAGGAAGTCTACAAATTCCTGCACACTCTCCACGATTTCCACTGCGATTTAGTAAAAGACTACTAAATAAACATTGACCGGAATAACAGACACATAATGCTCCATGAATAAAGGCTTCTATCTCTAATTTAGTATCCAATTTTTGAATTTCTTCCAAACTCATTTCACGAGCGACAACAACTCTTGTAACACCAAGAGATTCTAAAAGACGAATCTGTTCTAAATTATGAGTATGTGCTTGTGTCGATACATGAATATCTAAATTAGGAAGTACCTGTCTTACTAAGGTAATCATTCCTAAATCTTGCATAATAACCGCATCTACTCCATGTTGATGTAAAAAAGTTAAATAATCTAAACATTCATCTACTTCACTATCAAAAATAACCGTATTGACTGTTACATAAATTTTTACTCCATATAAGTGACAATATTGGATTGCTTTTATCATCTCATCATTATCAAAATTAGTAGCAAATTTTCTTGCACCAAATTTCTTACCACCTAAATAAACTGCATCACAACCATTATGAATTGCTTGTTTTAAAGTTTCAAAATCTCCTGCTGGAGCTAATAATTCTTTTTTCATAACATCACTTCTTTACGAACATATTATATCAAACAAAAAAACAAGTGTAAAATTACACAGATAAACGATTCTACAAAATTTTTCTAACACTAAAAATCATCTGTCTAAAACTGTAAAATTTTAAGTTTTTTCCCACTTTTTTTCGATTTTTTTAGTCATTCTCCATTTTTTTCAAATAATACTATAAGAGGATAAATGATGACAGGGGGTGAAAAAGTATTTATCTTCTAAAAACGAAAGGAGTTATATGACTGAATTAAAAGAAAAAGTAAGATTTGTGAAACTCTGTAGTGATACTACCTTTAAGTACCTTTATAAGAATCCGAAGTTGAAACCTTGGTTCGATGAAATTATCTTAGAAAAGTGTGGTCTTGATTTATCTGGTTTTGAACTTGTTGATAATGAAGCAAATACTGGAAATCAAATCAAAGATTATCGGATGGATTTAGTCTTAAAGAAAGATGATACGATCGTTATTATAGAAATGAATGA
>CANRPT010000058.1 GCA_947632565.1 uncultured Bacilli bacterium
AATAGTAAAAAGATAAAAAAACTAGATTTTTTCTAGGTTAAATCGATATTAATGATATAAAACTGTCAAACTAGGGAGATTTCCTAAAAAAGCTGAAAAAAATAAAATAAAAAAATATTTCTATGATATACTGTAATAGGATAGTAAGAAATGGAGTAATTCAAATGAGTAGTAAATCAAAAAAGAAGGAAATAGAACAAACAGAAAAAAGAAAAGACAAAGTTCAAAAAGAATTAGCATCGATATCTCTTCCTACCACTAATTCAAAATCATGGTTTGGTAGACATTGGTATATTTTTCTACTAATCTTTGTGTTATTGTTAGTAATCGTTTTGTTTTATGTTTATTTATTTTGGATAGATGTTGTTCGAAAAGATGTGTATCTAGAATTAGGAGCAAAAGAGATAAAAGTAGAACAGTTCTTTCAAAGAAATTTTATTTCGCATAGCAAAATTTTAACAGATCAGAAAGAAATAGACTTTACAAAACTTGGCACTTATCCAATTGAGATACAAGTAGGAAATCGTTCTAAAACAAAAATGTCTACTTTACACATTGTAGACACGACAAGTCCAAAAGTAGTATTTCAAGATGCCTATGGTTATTTAAATTATGAATTCGATAAAAATGACTTTATTCAATCTGTTGAAGATTTTCAAGAAACAAATATAACAGTTAAAAATTTACCAGAAATCCAAGAATTCGGGGATTATGAAATAGAAGTAGTAGTAGAAGATTGTTCCAAAAATCAAACCATTGGACATCCTGTTTTACACATTGGAGCATTAAAATCTGAATATCATTTGGAATTCGGAACGAAGTTAAAGAAAACAGATCTCATTTACAATGAAGAAGATATCGATGCCATTCGCGATGAGCAGATTCAAAAAATAAATGATAGTGGAGTAGGAGAATATCAAATCGAAGCAGAAATTGATGGAAAAACTTTTACTTCAAAAATTATTGTAGAAGATACGCTTCCTCCGGAATTAAAATTAAAAAATGTTTCGATTTATGATGACACAAAAGAAATTGAAATGAAAAATTTTATTGCCAGTAGTAAAGATGCCAGTGAATACGAAATGAAAATCATAACAGAAATTCCTTATGGAAAATTAGGAAAATATGATATTTGGATAGAAGCAGTAGATATTTATGGAAACAAAAAAGAAGAAAAAACTAGTTTAACAATCCAAAAAGATAAAAAAGCTCCATCCATTTCTGGACTTTCTACGATTACCATAGCCAAAAACCAATCCATCAATTATTATAGTGGGGTAAAGGCTTATGATGATAAAGATGGAACGGTAGAAGTAAGTGTAAATTCAAATGCAGTAAATCGCTCTGTAGCAGGGATTTATTATGCGACTTATACAGCAAGCGATAAAGCAGGAAATAAAAGTACAGCCAAAAGAAAAATCATTGTCAAGCATGATCAAAGTGATGTTGATCAAAAAATAAAAGAAATCTCTAGTAGCATCGGTTCTAGTATTGCGGATGTATACCAATATGTCAAAGCCCATGTTCGTTATAATACCTCTTGGGGAGAGGATGATCCATTATGGTATGTTTTAACCAATTGGAAAGGAAACTGTTATGTACAGGCTAGTTTTGTGAAACGGTTATTAAATGAAAAAGGCTATGATGCAAGATTAATTTGGGTAACCGATAAAACACATTATTGGGTAATCGTCAATACAGGAAATGATGTTTGGAGACATGTGGATACCGCTTATAGTATGTTACTTGCAACAGATGAAGAAAGATATGCAAATGTAAAAGGAAGAGATTGGGATAGAACCAATTGGCCCGCAGCAAATTAGAAAGGAAGAAAAAAATGAAAAAGAAAATAATAGGTAGTTTTGTTATCATGTTATTATTGCTTACCGTATGTGCTTGTGGAAATCAAAAAGAAAAGAATGATGTTTATTCTTTTCAATATGAAAATAAAAATTTGATATTAGGAGATACTTTTACAACCGAGAAATATGGGAAAGAAGTAGATTATGTAGAAAGTCCTAGTTGTGCTTTTGATGGATTGGATAAAATTTATCGTTATGAACACTATGAAGTAACGACTTATCCAGATCAAGAACAAGACAGAATTTATTCTATTTTCTTTTTAGATGATGAGGTAGAAACAACAGAAGGATTAAAAATAGGAGATACAAAAGAAAAAATGCTCGAGTTATATGGTAAAGATTTTGAACAAAAAGATTCTTTATTTATTTACCAAAAAGAAAAAACAGAACTTCACTTTTTATTACAGGATGATACCATCATTAGTATCGAATATGATTATATCGTAGAATAGATAAAAGTCTATTCTATTTTTCTATATAACGAACAAAATATTCATCTAAAGTAAGATGATTGTTGGAAAGAATAGAAGCAATTTCTTTTCCGACATAACGATAATGCCAAGATTCATATTGGTAACCAGTAATCTCTTCTTTCTCTTTGGGATAGCGTAAAATAAATCCATAAAGATGAGCATTTTCTTGCATCCAGGAAAATTCTTTGGTTTGCTCAAATTGTTCATAATTTTGATTTCCATTATCCACATCCACAACTAATCCAGTTTGATGTTCCGAATAACCAGGTCTTGCCGAATAAGTATCTGCCAAATCGACTCCATCTTTAGAAACATAATTATCATAAAGTTGTTTTTGATAATCATAAGAACGATAAGCAGAGATGGCTCGAATGGTATAACCCTCATCCTTGGCTTTTTGACACATTTTTTCAAAATTTTCTTTTGCCTCATAAACAAGCATTTTAGTAGAATTAGAGAAATCCTTACTAATTTCCACTAAATTATTAGGAATATAATCTTCTGGCAAAAAAAGATATTTATTTACTAAAATGGAAGTTTGATTAAGATGATTACTCTGTTTCGTATTTTCATAAAAAGGTTGGTCCAATCCTAGATTTACCCGAGTAATAATATCAATATCAGAAAGATTGGGATTTTTTTCTTGATAAGCAAGATATCGATCCAAATAGTCATAATGAAAATAATCAATTTTTTGATCAATATGATGTAATAAGGATAATTTTTCTTCTTTTTCACTAAAAGTAGGAGTAGAAACAGCTAGTTTTTGATCTACTACCACAACAAGAGTGATAGTTACAACAATCAAAAAAATGAGTAGAGAATACCAAAATATTTTTTGCAAATCAATCACCTAATTTATCATACTGTAAAAAAAGATTTTTATTACATATCTCAAAAAGTTAGACATATTTTTTATTAGAGGTGGATGTTTTGAAAAGATTAATGATTTTTTTATGGATGATTTTATTATGCATTCCAATGGTTGTAAGTGCAGAAGAAGAGGTAACACCAAATGCTAGAAATAGTATTTTAATGGAAGTATCAACTGGTAAAATTTTATACGAAAAAAACAAAGATGAAAGAGTAGCCGTTGCTTCTTTAACAAAAATGATGTCACAAATTTTAATTTTAGAAGCAATTGAATCAGGAAATTTAACTTGGGAAGAAGAGGTAACAGCTAGTAGTAATGCAGCTGGTTATGGAGGAACTCAAATTTATTTACAACCAGGAGAAAAGATGACTGTAAGAGATTTGATGAAAGGAATTAGTATGGCATCAGCGAATGATGCAACAGTAGCTTTAGCAGAACGTATTGCGGGAAGTGAAAGTGCTTTTGTAGAAATGATGAATCAAAAAGCTAAAACTTTAGGACTACAAAATACAAATTTTGTAAATCCAACAGGATTAGATGAAAATAATCATTATTCTAGTGCTTATGATTTAGGATTAATCGCAATAGAATTATTAAAACATGATCAGATTTTAGAATTTTCTTCCGTTTATGAAGATTATCTAAGAGTCAATACTCCAAATAAATTTTGGCTAGTAAATACCAATAAATTAATTCGTTTCTATGATGGAGCAGATGGATTAAAAACAGGATTTACAGATAATGCAAAATATACCATGGCAGTTACTGCAAAAAGAAATAATATGAGATTAATTGCTATTGTGTTAGGGGAAGATGTTAGTAAAGTGAGAAATGCAGAAACAACTCAATTATTAGATTATGGATTTAATTTATATGATGTTGAAGTCGTAAAAAAACAAGGAGATGTTGTAAAAACTGTTACTTTTGATCGAGGAAGTAAAAATAGTGTAGATATTGTTTTAGAACAAGATATTACAGTTTTAAAAAAGAAAAGTGAAGGAAATGCAACTTATCGAGAAGAGGTTAGATTAGATGATATTAAACTTCCAATTGAGAAAAATCAACGAGTAGGAACTCTGGATTTATATCAAGGAACAGAAAAGATAGGAAGTTATCCTTTAGTAACCAAAGATAGTGTAAAGAAAAAAAGTTTTTGGAATTTATTTTTAGATAATTTAAAAGATATAATAGTAGGAGATTTATTATTTTCTTAAAGTCTCTTCTTTTTACTAAATAATACTATAGAAGATATTTCAAAGTAATGGGTTTATCACTACCAGAAATTCAAAAACTGAAATCTTAAAATAATGAAAATGTTAGTCTTATTTGATTAACATTTTTTGCTGAAATGAAAAATTTTTGAATTTTTCAAATGATAGAATCAAATTTCTTGAAATTTTAAAATTCTTCTTAGCAAAAATGAAAAATTCTACAGAAAAAGATTGACTTTTTATCTGTTTTTGATTAGTATAATTCCTCGATAAGAAGGGAACTTATCGAAATCTAAAAAGGAGGAAGGTTGAAAATGAAAAAATTCTCAAAATTATTAAGCTTTGTTGCCTTATTAGTAGCTACAATGATGATTACTGCTGAATCAGTTAAAGCACAAGAAAATGAAGCATTAACTCAATTCAGAACTTGTTTAGCTGATGCTAACCAAACAACTTGTACATTATCAGATGATGCAGATGCTGAAAAATATGTTGGTGTACTTCGAAAAGTCAATATTGATTTAGGAGAACACACACTTACTTTTAAGGGAAATGCTGATGGATCAAATTACTTATACTTTGGAATGTATATAACAGGTAATGATGTAGTAATATCTAATGGTACAATTACTTCAGAAGTGCAAGTAAATGAGCTTGGAACTCCGTTTACTATGACTATCCTTAGTGGTGGTAGTGCTAAATTAGAGAGTGTAAATGTATCCAGTGCTAATGCCTATCCAATCGTTTTGTACAACAATACAAACTCAGAACCAACTGCACAGTTAGAAATTGGTAAAACTTCTGTGATTACTTCTAGTAAAGCAGCAGCTGTAGTTAGTTTTGCTAAGCAAGGTGTCATCGATGTTTATGGAACAGTAAGACATACAGGTACTCATTCAGCTGTTAGTGGTAACTGGACACAAAATGGCGACACAACAACTACCATTAATGTATATGATGGTGCAGTAATTGATGGTGGAACTCAAGGTTGTGGTATTTTACAAATGAGTAATGGAACCGTAACTGTTAATGGTGGTACAATTACTGGAACCTCTGGTATTGCTGCAACAAAAGGTAACGTAGACGTAAAAGGTGGTATTATTAAAGGTACTGGTGATTACTCAGAATTTCAAGGATCAAGTAACTATCAAGTACATGACAATGGAGCTGCTATCTATGTTGAACCTACTGGTTCTAAAATAAAAGTTACTGTTGAAAAAGAAGCAACACTTATTAGTGAAAATTCTTATGCAGTATCTGCTCCAAAAACAGAAGTAAATGAAACGCAATTAGAAATTTCTGTTTCACCAGATACTAGTCTAATGGGAGCAAAGGGAACTTTTGAAGTAGATGATTATGTAACAGTTGTATTTGATGGACATTCATATTTACTTAAAAAAGGTGATACTTGGCAAACAAGCTCTAACGCAGAATTAAGACATGCTTTAGCTACAGCTAGAGATGAAGGCAAAAAAAATAAAGTGTTCAAAGGATTTTTTGATGCAAACGAAAAGAAAGTGATAGGAACAACACAATGGAATGAAGATGGAGAAATTCATATCAAATGGGGTGTGTTAGTTACAATTAATGGAACCCAATATGAATTAGAACAAAACCAAACATTAGAAAATATTTCTTCATTTGCAGATTTCCAAAAAGAAGGAAAAGAATTACACTTTAGAAGAGTAAATAATAGTGAAGAATTTAGTTCTACACAAGCAATTCTTCATAATATGAATTTAGAAACATATTATACGGTAACAATCACTTTAGATGGAGTAGACTATGTACTAGATTTAGGAAAAAATGGAACTGCAACAAGAATAGGTAATGCTATCGCAGCAGATGGAACTAGATTAGATGATGTTATGAAAGAAGTTCCAGAAGGAAAATATCATGTAACTTACTTGAATGATGGAAAACCAATTTCAGCTTCTCAAAGAGTAGATTCTAATATTACTTTAACAAAAGAAATTTTAGTAAGTGTTAAAGTAGATGGAAATATGTTTACTGTTTTAG
>CANRPT010000059.1 GCA_947632565.1 uncultured Bacilli bacterium
TAGTGTTATTCTTCAATAGGACATTTTAACTTATAAATACTTTTTTTAAATTAGGACATTTTAACTTATAAATCACATTCTTTTCAATTCTTTTTTTGAAATATTTTTGTATCTCTTTCATCTCCTAAATAAGTAATTTTAACATAACCATTTCCTATTATCGTGAATCATCCATCATGTATTGGCATTTCTTCATTTCCTGCAATCATTTTTGCAAAAATTACATAACATATAATTACTCAAGTACAGTTATTTCTATATCTTCTATGTTGGTTACATTCAAATTCTTTTTCAAATACCTTATTTGTTCTTTTGCTACGTTTAATTTATCCTATTTGTTTATTTTCTTCTTACCTATATTAATCATAAACTAATATTGTAAATTTTTAAAGTGAAAAATCATCTACAGCCTTTATTATATATAGTCCTTGATGCGATTTCTTTATTTTTTCAGGATTTTGTCCTAATATTTTTCTTCTAATTTTATTTCTAAAACTTCTCCTTCCTGATAAATACAATCTTGTATATTTTGACTAACTACATAACCGATTCCTTCTAATTGATAAGGAATATTTGCCATTTCTAAAAAAGTAACTACCTCTTTTTTACTCCAGCCGGTAACATTAGGAATAGTAATATTAGAACCATTGGTAACCAAAAATACTTTGTTGTTTTCCGCTAATTGGATTCCTTTTTGAGGATATTGATCAATTACTGTATCTCCGTCCCCAATTATAATTACATCCAAATTATCCTTTTGTAAATCTTGTTTTGAGATATCTACTTTTTGATTCACATAAGAAGATATCTTAGAAGTTACTTCTTTTTCTTCTACTTTCGTCTCATCATAAATGTTATAGTATTTACTTACATTTTCTACAATGCTTTTCATAGCTTTTTCCAATGGCTTTGAAGAATTAGGATTTGGTTTTTTTAAATTTGCATAAATAATAATTTGTGGATCATCTTTTGGAAACATTCCAGCAAAACCACGAATCACATCACTTGCTCCTGTTAAATAACCAGTCCCATTTGTACTAGCAATCTGTGCAGTACCAGTTTTGGCAATTAAACCATAACCTGGCATATTATAACCACTACCAGTTCCTTCTAAGACAACAGATTCCATTAAATCTTTGATTTTATCCGTTGTTTCTTTACTAGCAACTCTTTCTATCTCTGTTCTTTGATGTTCTTCCACGACATTTCCATTACTATCTACAATTTTTTCAACTATATAAGGTTCTAATAAAATTCCATCATTAGCAATCGCCGTTAAAGCTTTGATATTTTGTAAAGAAGTAACCATAATTCCTTGTCCAAATCCAGCATTATAAACTTCCGTTTCATAATAGAAATTTAGTTTTCCAGCACTTTCTTTACTAAGTTCAATTCCTGTTTTAGAACCAAAGCCTAATTTCTGAAAATAATTTATTAAAATATCTCGATTCATATAACGATTAATCATATTGATAACCCCAACATTACTTGATAAAGCAAATCCTCTATCAAAAGTGATAACTCCCCATCCGTTTCTGTTAGAGTCCCCTATCCTTGTTCCATCTGTTGTGGTATAAACTCCAGATTGAAAAGTATCATTTCCGTTATATTTTCCTGTTTCTAAAGCAGCCATATAAGTAAATATTTTCATCGTAGAACCAGGTTCAAAAGGAACGGAAATATTAGGATCCAAATAAGTTTCAATATTTTTCGTATTGGGATCAAAAGAAGTACTAGAACCAATTCCTAAAATTTTCCCTGTTTTTGCATCTGCAACCACAATATTCATTTCTTCAAAATGATAGTTTGTTTGTGCATCCTCCAATGCCTGCTCTACAAAGAATTGCACATTAGAATCAATCGTTAAATAAATATTATTTCCATCCTGTGCTGGTTCTACTTTTTCTTTGGTATTAGCTATTTTATATCCTTTTAAATCCTTTTGATATTCTCGAAATCCATCTGTACCAGTTAACGTTTCATCGAATAAAGATTCAATTCCCATTTCTCCAGTAATTTTTCCATCTTCTGTACTTTTGGCATAACCTAACGTATAAGATAAAAAGTCTCCTTTTGGATAATAACGTTTTTGAGATTCTAGAAAGTCAATTCCATCTAAATTTAAGGCCTTAATTTTATCTTTAGTTAATTCTGTAAGTCCTTTTCCACTAGATCCAAACTCTGTTTGATAAAGAGGTTCTCCGTCCCCATTCGTACTATTTAATAAAGCAAGAATTCTTTCTTCACTTAAATTGATAACAGTTGCTAATTTTTGAGCTGTTTCTTCCTTATTTTTCACATAATTTCCTTCTCCACGGGAAGGAGTTAAATAAGCAATTAGTGTATAAGAATAAACATTAATAGCAAGGGCTTCTCCATTGGCATCATAAATAGTTCCTCTTTTAGCATAAATGGTTTCATGACGGATAGTTCGATTATTTGCAAATTGTTTTAAGTTAATACCATCTACTGTTTCCGATAAAGATAAAAAACCAATTCGATAAATAAAAAAGACAAACAAAAAAAGAATTAGGATAAGAGTAATATTAGCAATTCTAACATTCCGATTCGTAATTCTTTTTTTCTTCTTCATACTATTCACCTGATTCTATACTTTCATCCTCTATTACTGTTCTAATGTTATGATTATTATAACTCAATCCTTGTTCTTTGGCAATCTGCTGAATCTTTTCGAGTGATGCAAGTTCATTAATTTTCATCGTTAAGCTTTCATTTTTCTTTTTTTGAGTGGTAATTTCTTTCTTTACTTTTTCTACTTCAAAGTTAATTTCTGATAAAGTTGCTTGAGAAAATACTAAAGCAAATGGTGTTGCGAAAATCATTACAAAAGTAAAAAGATAGAATAATCTTTCAAACTTTGACATTTTTAATCTTTTTTTCACTTGACGCATGGTAACAACCCCTTTTTATTCTTTTATTTTATTCTTTTTAACACTCTTAGTTTAGCAGAACGACTTCTATTATTTTGCTCTAATTCTTCTTTACTAGGAGTAATTGCTTTATGGGTAACAATTTCATAATTAGGTAAATAGTTTTCTGGAATATGAGGAAGTCCTTTCACAATTGGATCGATTTTTGATAATTCTTGAAAAGTATTTTTCACAATCTTATCTTCTAAGGAATGAAAGGTAATCACTACTAAAATTCCATTTTTTTTAAGTATGCTTGCAGCATCTTTCATGCTTTTTTCTAAAATTTCTAATTCGTGATTTACTTCAATGCGAATAGCCTGGAAAGTTTTTCTAGCAGGATGTTTTTCACGTTTTGCTTTTTCTGGCATCGACTTTTTAATAATTTCTACTAATTCAAATGTTGTTTCAATCTTTTTTTCTTCTCTTACTTTCACAATATTTCTGGCAATACTTTTGGCATATTTTTCTTCCCCATATTGGAACAAGATACGAACTAATTCTTGTTCAGAATAAGAGTTCACAACATCATAAGCAGAAAAAGGATTACTTTGATCCATTCGCATATCGAGTTTGGCATCTTGGTGATAACTAAATCCTCTTTCTTCGTTATCTAGTTGTGGACTAGATACTCCTAAATCAAATAAGATTCCATCTACTTGGGTAATTCCTAACTCTTCTAATTTTTCTTTTAGAAAAACAAAATTACTTTTGATAATAGTAAAATTGGAACCAATTTCAGATAATTTTTTCTGAGAAGCATCAATTGCTTCTTGATCTTGATCAAAGGCGAATAGATGACCCCTTTTTATTCTTTTTAGAATCTCACTAGAATGTCCAGCATAACCTAAGGTACAGTCTACATAAATTCCATCTTCTTTGATTTGAAGATTATCGATTGCTTCTTTTAACATTACACTAATATGCATCCTATCACCTACAAGTCTAAATCTGTATCGATTGTAAATAAGTTTTCACTGATATCGGATAAGCTATCACTATTTTCGGCAAAGAATTTTTCCCAATCCTCTTTTGACCAAATTTCTAGGCGATCGTTAACCCCTACAATCACGCAATCTTTCATAAGATTTGCATAGTTGATTAAAGGAGCACTAATTCCAACTCTTCCTTGCTTATCAAATTCTACTGTAGTGGCACCAGATAAGAAAAAACGGGTAAAATTACGTGCATCTTTTTTGGTAAAAGGAAGTTTTTGTAGTTTGGTAACAATTTTATCCCAAGTGGTAACAGGATAAACAAATAAACATTTTTCAATTCCTCTTGTTACAATAAAACTTTCTCCTAACTCGGTACGAAACTTAGCAGGAATAATAATTCTTCCTTTGTCATCAATCGTATGATGATATTCTCCCATGAACATTTTTTATCCCCCACTTTTCACCACTTTTATCCACTACTCGATATTATATTACCACTTTGTTTTCAAAAAAGTAAAGATTATCTAGAAAAAAAGAAAAAAAACTTTACTTCACTGTAAAGTTTTGTAAATGCCATCTAATTTCCTAAATAGGTAATTTTGGCATAACCATTTCCTGTATTTCCAATCATTGTTGATGAGTCTTTGTAAGAAGGCATACCCATATAATTTTCTTTTTTCGTAGTCCATTGATAACCATTTCCATCAATCATTAAAGTATCGGTAAAATAAAAATTAGAATAATGAATACTTTGTCCTGTATGAATGATAGCACTTTCTGTAGAGGAGATATCGATAGCATCACATCCATCATGTCCTGATATAAAAGAAGAACCTCCTGCTCCACTAGCAGCAGTATTATTTCCAACTCCTCTGGATCCACCACCACCATAATAGCCAGACCCTCCTCCGGCACCTTCACTCCAACTACATATGGTATTGAGTGAGGCAACACCACCTTTTCCAAAGGCACCATTACTATTTCCACCAAGTTTTTGAGATGCGGCTAATCCACCATAATTGGTTGATATACCACCACTACTATCTTTCAATCCATCATAACCTTCTATTCCTCCACCAGATCCTCCATAGGCATAGTGTTCATTATTATATCCTCCTCCACCGCCGGCAGCTACCATGATCCTGGATTTTAAACTATCAAAAGAATCCCAATCTCCATTTACTAATCGAATATCTGTTGCTCCGCCGCCACTAATACTTTGTCCATAAGTTTGATAATAATCAAGACAAGTTAAACTACCAGAAGCACCACCATTAAAAGTATATTCTGGACTTGTTAAGGAAGTGTATTTAAAAAATCCTTGTTCTCCCACATAAACATAAAGAGAAGTATCTATTTTCAGTTGAATATTTCCCTTTGTATAAGATCCCTTCCCAGCAAAAGAAGAATCTCCTAATACTCCACCTTGAGCTCCCCATAATTCTACTTGATAAGTTCCACTACATTGAGTAGTAAAAGTTTGACTCGTCCCAGTATAAGCAAAATCCCTTGTTTCACCAATTCTACAATAATCTAATAAAGTTAAAGATCTTCCTTTTTTCAAAATTAAATCTTGATTGGTAAATCCTCCTTCTACTCCAAAAGTTACAGTAATCATCTCTGTTGAAAAATTCTGAATTCCTACTTTTATTTTCTTTCGACCATTCGTTGAAATTTCTCCTGTTGGTAAATCTTCTGTTACTTCAAAGTACCCAATTTTAAAATCATTTACTTCCTTATCTAATAAATAATATAATTCATACTTAGAATCTATCGTATTGAAGGAATCTATTTCAATTTCCAATTCGTAAGTACTATTCGGATTTACTATCATTTGATGATTCTTTAAATCACTACTTTCGATTTGATAGTCCAAAGTTCCAGCAACGATATTTAATTTTCCATGTCCTTCTACTTGATTTGTAAAAAAAGCATAAGAATAATAAGCAGTAGATACAAATATGATTGCCAATATCAATAAACTAAAATAAATTACTTTCTTTTTCATCTTATTTCCCAGTTTTTAAGTAAAGTACTTAAAAACTAAAGAATAAACAAAAAATCTTTATATAATATCATTTTTGGTAACCATCATTTATGATTTTTTATAAAAATTAAAATGCAAAAGAATTCATAATAGATTACAAAATATGGATTTTTTGACAAGAAAAAATGAAAAGTAAACTTTTCATTAAGAATTCCTAACGGAATTCCTTTTTGATATAATATAGTTATGAA
>CANRPT010000060.1 GCA_947632565.1 uncultured Bacilli bacterium
GACGAATTGTGGACATTTTGACCACCGTGGACAAATTTCTTGATTTTGCCATTTTTCATAATTCCTTTATTTATAAGAGATTACTATTTTATTTACCACAACAGTTTTTATACTTTTTTCCACTTCCACAAGGGCATAGTTCATTTCTTCCTACTTTAGTGGATTTCTTTGGTGTTTTCTTCAAACTTTCATCACTATCATTCGTTATTTTCTTTTTAGATACTTCTTTTCTTTCAATATTATGTCTAATTTCAGAACGAACTAACATAATCGTAATATCTCTATCAATATTTTGCATCATTTTATCAAATAAATCGAATCCTTCCATCGTATAGGCACGAAGTGGATCTTCTTGTGCATAACCTCTTAAATAAATTCCTTCTCTTAAATGAGATAAAGTATTGATATGTTCTGTCCAATGATGATCAATAATATTTAAAGATACCGCTTTTTCAAACTCATCTTGGATTTCTTGTGGTACTTCTTTTAATTTTGCTTCATATTCTTTGACTAACTTTTCTGTAATAATAGTAATAATTTCATCTGGTGTTTTATTATCGATTTCTTCTTTTTTCATATCCTTCTTTAAGAAGTTTTCATTTGTAAATTCTACAATATCTTTGATATCATCGTTTGTTAATCTACCTTCTGGATAAATATGGGAATTTACTAAGTCTGAAATGTGATTACGGAAAGTTTCTAATACTGTATCATGAATCGATTCTCCATCTAGAATTTCATTTCTTCTACCATACATAATTTCTCTTTGATTATTCATCACATCATCATATTGTAGTAACTGTTTTCTAATATCAAAGTTATTTCCTTCTACTCTAGCTTGTGCAGAAGATAAAGCTTTTGTGAAGGTTTTACTTTTAATTGCTTGATCTTCACTAAATCCTAAATTTTGCATCATGACTTTAATTCTATCCGTTCCAAAGCGGACCATCAATTCATCTTCCATGGATACATAGAATTGAGTAAATCCTGGATCTCCCTGACGTCCAGAACGTCCTCTTAACTGATTATCAATACGGCGAGATTCATGTCTTTCTGTACCAATTACACACAATCCACCTAATTCTCTTACTTCATCACTTAATTTAATATCCGTTCCACGTCCAGCCATATTGGTAGCAATCGTAACAGACTTTCCTAATCCAATTTTGGAAATGATTTCTGCTTCACGGGCATGATTTTTCGCATTTAATACTTCATGTGGAATATGTTTTTGTTTTAATAAACTACTAATTAGTTCACTTGTTTCAATCGCAATGGTTCCTACTAAAACCGGTTGTCCTTGTTTATATCTTGTTTCAATTTCATTCACAATTGCACGATATTTTCCTGCTTTGGTAGCATACATTAAATCTGGATTATCAATACGTATAATAGGTTTATTGGTTGGAATTTCAATTACATACATATTATAAATATTTCTAAACTCTTCTTCTTCTGTTTTAGCAGTACCAGTCATTCCAGATAATTTTTTATACATTCTAAATAAATTCTGGAAAGTGATGGTTGCTAGCGTTTTTGTTTCTTGTTGAATTTCCACTCCTTCTTTTGCTTCAATTGCTTGATGTAATCCATCGCTATAAGCACGACCATGCATTAAACGTCCAGTAAATTGATCTACAATTACTACTTTTCCATCTTGTACAACATAATCTACATCATTTTTCATAGAATAATTAGCACGTAATGCTTGATTGATATAGTGCACTAATTCTGTATTTCCTACATCATACAAATTATCTAATCCAAACCTTTTTTCTGCTTTTTGTACTCCTTCTTCTGATAAAGAGACATTTTTGGTCTTTTCATCATAAATATATTCTTCTTTGGTTAATGATTTAGCAAATCTATCTGCATCTATATAAAGATTAGCACTCTTCATTTCTCCACCAGAAATAATTAATGGAGTACGTGCTTCATCAATTAAAACAGAGTCCACTTCATCGATAATGGCAAAGTTTAATCCTCTTTGTACACGATCTTCTTTGCGAATCACCATGTTATCTCTTAAATAGTCAAAGCCAATTTCATTATTGGTTGAATATAGAATATCACAAGCATACTGTTGTTGCTTTTCTTGTGGAGTCATATCTCTTAAGTTAATTCCTACTGTTAATCCTAAAAATTCATGGATTTTTCCCATCCAATGAGCATCACGATCTGCTAAATACTCATTTACTGTAATAATGTGTACTCCCTGTCCTGTTAAAGCATTTAAGTATGCAGGTAGTACTGAGGTTAGAGTTTTTCCTTCTCCTGTTTTCATTTCCGCAATATTACCAAAATGAATTGCTAAAGCACCTAGTAGCTGTACATAATAAGGTTTTTCACCAATTACTCTAAAACAAGCTTCTCTAGCAACAGCAAAAGCTTCTACAACTAAGTCATCTACCGTTTCTTTATTTCCTAATCTTTCCTTAAATTCTTCCGTTTTCTTTTTTAATTCTTGATCGGATAACTTTTGCATACTTTCATCTAAAGCATCTATTTCATCCGCTAATTTTTGAAATCTTTTTAATTCTTTATATTCATGGTCAAATAATTTTCGTAATAATTCCATATAATCATCTCCTGTACTGTTATTTTAACAAAAATTTATTGAGAATAAAAGTTTTTGTCTTTATTTTTCAAAAGAAAAAAGCTTTTTTGGCTATTTAAGATAAAAATCCTTGTTTTTTTAATTTTTGCTTTACTGTTTCTTGATAAAGAGAATAATAATCATAATCCTTTTGGATAATTGGTAAATGTGTTTCTAATTCTACTTGTTCTAATAAGCCATTCACATCCATTTTTAAAAAATGTGCTAAGTTTTCTTGAAAAATATCATCTTTTCGAATATAATTTGCTTCTTTTTCGGATAAAGTTAACAATCCTGGTATTTGATAATATAACTGGATTTCTTCCTGATTTATATCTAAATCATCACAATCTTCTCTTTCCTTTATTATGGATAGACTCCATTCATTTTCAAAATTTGCTAATTCTGATATGGCTATTACTTCTGCTGTTTTATTAATTTTTATATCTGACATTTTTCTATTTTGTTCATTGGTTACAAAATCTCTTACGATTAAAGTTTTTAGTTGTTTTGGTAATACATAATTTGAATATTCTTTATCGAACATTCTGATAACTGATAAATTCTTTATCGAAAAGTCATCCTGAATCAAAAAGTCATAATTAAATATTAATTCTTCTAATGTTTGATAAGGATTTTCTTTGGTTTCCTGTGATTGACATAGTAATCCATAAAGTTTTTCTCCTTGATAATAACCTTCTGCCAATTTATAGTGAACAGATGGTAATTGGAAAGATTCTGTTATTTTTACTCCTAATAAATCATTCAATAAGTCTGTATAATTTGTTACAAATTTAAAATACTGTTTTTTCTCCTTTTTTAACCAAATACCATTTAAAAAGGGATTTCTATTATTTTGGGTAAATATAATAGGATTATCATCTATTTCTAGAAATTTTTCTAGATCTCCTAATTGAATTATTGTCTTTGTACTTATATCCATAATACTCTCCTTTTAGATAGTTTGTATTTTAATTCTTTTTTGGTATTCTGTCAATCAAAAAGAAGCTTACTCAGCTTCTATCATTCCATAATTTCCATCTTTTCTTTTATAAATAAGAGCTGTATTATTCGTTTCACTATCTTTATATAGATAAAATTGATGCCCTAATAATTCCATTTGAAGAATTGCTTCTTCTTCACTCATTGGTTTTACTTCAATTTTTTTCCTTTTTACAATTTTTTGTTCCTCTTCTTCCTCTAATTCACTATCCTCTATTGCATCAAAAGAAAAATCTTTTCCTTCTTTATTTTTCTTTGCTTGAATTCTTGTCTTATTTTTTCTAATTTGTCTTTCTAATTTATCTACTACAATATCCATTGCTGCATAAAAGTCTTGTTGTTCTTCTTCTCCTCTTAGCATTACACTTTTTAAAGGAATTGTTACTTCTACTTTATGTAAATGTCCATGAATTTTTACTACTACAGTAGCACTAACTTTTTCTCCATTTTCTAAATATTTTTCTAGTCTACTTAGTTTTTCTTCTGCATAAGATTGCATCGAATCTGTAATTTCTATCTTACTCCCTCTAACAATGATATCCATATATCATCCCTCCTTAATTTAATCATAGCATAGTTTGGAAAGAAAGGAAAGGAATCTTTTTTGATAAAATAAAACTATCTATTCGATAGTTTGCATTTCTTCTACTACTTTTATATTTACTGCTTGTGTTCCTTTTTCCGTTTTTACAATGTCAAATTCTACTAATTGCCCATCTTTTAAAGTTTTATAACCATTTTTATCTATATTGGAGTAATGAATAAAAATGTCTTCTTTTCCATCCAATTCAATAAAACCGTAGCCTTTTTCATTATTAAACCATTTTACTCTAGCAATCATGATTTCACCTGCCTTTTTTACAAAAAATGCATATTTATCGTATCATAATTACTAATTTTCATATTTTTTTCTTATTATTCTGTTATTTTTTGATGTTTTTCTGATATTTGTTTACTATTATTTAACTTTTCAAATGAAAAAAGCTACTTATTTAGTAGCTGATAGTTCTTTTGAAACAACGACATCTAAAGCTTGAAAGCCTTTTCCTGTCTCAAGTAATTTAAATTCAACGATTTGTCCTTCTTCTAATGTTTTGTAACCTTCTTGTCTAATTGCTGAGTAATGAACAAAGATATCTTCTTTATCAGTGTATTCAATAAATCCATATCCTTTTTCATTGTTGAACCATTTTACTCTTCCTTTCACACTGCCACCTCACCTTCTGTAATTCTTTTTACTGCTTACTGCTAGTGTGATATCACCAATCGCGCAAATCTATCATATCATTCTTTCATCCTATCTGCTTCGATTTTTTATGAATTGTTTTCTTTCAATTATTTTTGGTTTCATTGTTTATTAGTAGTTAACTTATTTTTCGTTTTTCATATTTTTTTTACCTCTTATTTTCACTTCTTCTCTTCTCTTTTTAAATTATGATATAGTTAATTATGAAAATTGGGAGAGAAAAGAAAATGAAAAAGTTTATTATTAATAAGTCATTGGAAACTGTCTCTTCTATTTATCCTGAATATGATGAGGTAAAATTAAGTGAAATAAGATATGGATTAGAAGCTATTTATTTATCTCTTACCAAAGTTGTTGTCATCTTATTGATTACTCTTTTATTAGGAATTTTTAAAGAAGCTGTCTTATTATTACTTTTATTTAACGGCCTTCGATCAACGGCTTTTGGCCTTCATGCTAGTAAGAGTTGGATGTGTTGGATTTCTTCTAGTATTCTATTTATTGGATTTCCATATTTATGTATCTATTTACAAGTTCCATTATATATTCATTATATTATGATTAGTTTGTCTATCTTATGTTTTCTTCTTTATGCACCTGCTGATACTAAAAAAAGACCTTTAGTTAGGAAAAATAGAAGAATAAAATTTAAAATATTAACTTTGATTATTTCTAGTATTTATATCATTATATTTTTTTATACTAAGAGTATATTACTTAAAAACATGATTACTTGTAGTATGCTCATTGAATCTGTACTAATACACCCTTTTACTTATAAGGTTTTTCATTTACCTTATAAGAACTATGAGAGGTATGTATTTAGTAAATAAATATAGAAAGGGGAAAAGAATAATGAAAAAATTATTTGCTATGCTTCTTTCAGGTGTAGGAATTTTAGCTGCTGGTGCTGCAACTACTGCTTGTATTTGGCTAGTTTTAGATGAACCTGAAATGCCAAAAGAGATGATTGAAAGATAATAAAAACTACCGATTGGTAGTTTTTATTATGCTTCATTTTATTCATTTTTGATTTCTTCTAAGTTAATTTGTAATTCCTGTACAAAATAATCTTCAAATAATTTTCTGCTTTGTTTAAAGATAGAATCTTCTTCTAATATTCTTTTTACAATATGTAACCCTACTCCGTGATTTTTTCCTTTTGTAGTATATCCATAATCATCTATTTTT
>CANRPT010000061.1 GCA_947632565.1 uncultured Bacilli bacterium
CCTTTAATATACCATATTTTTTATTATTTGAAAATAACCTTGTCTATTTTCATCCCTTACAATCTAGTACAGAGCGATAAAATATATGAAGTTGAATCCGATTATTTTGAAAAACATAATATGACCTTAATTAGTGGTGATGCTCATTATAATATTGCTGCAATGGCAAAAATTTATTGGGAAGATGGAAAAGATCCTTATGATAGGTCAGTATTAAATGAATACTTACTACGTTATCCAATTAGAGTTATAAAAGAAGTAAAATTAGAAGAAATAGACTGAATTGCTTGGTCTAACAAAAAAGGGCAACCACATGTATGTCCTATGAGAACTAAAATAGTTAACCATCATATCTTTAAACATACTTATCAACCATCTTATTCTTGTTGTGAAGAAAATGTATGTAGTGAAGTTCAATGTGGTTCTTGCTGTAATTTTAGATAAAAAGTCGAAAGACTTTTTTCTTTTACAAATTGAAAAATAAATCCTTGTCAAATTATGTCTAATTTCTGTAATTTGCTTGTAGTCTTGGAAAATACAGTTTATGATTAAAATAAGGGAAGGTGATACAGTGATTTATCCATCTATTGATAAAATCTTAAATATTATTGATTCGAAATATGAACTTGTTCACATTATTAGCCAAAGGAGTAAACAGATGGCAGAAAGTGGGCATTATCAAATGCCTGAATACAAATATGTATCAAAGAAAAATCTTGGTAGGGCATTAGAAGAGATTGAACAAAATTTAATTATTGTGAAAAAAGATTAAGAAATTAATCTTTTTTTCTTGTATAATAAATGTGAGGTGAAAACATGAGGATTGTACGATTTACAAAAAATAAAAATGGAATGTATCAATTGACTTTAGAAAATAACATCAAAGTAAAAATTCATGAAGATTTAATTTTGAAATATGATTTATTATTAAAAAAAGAATTAGATGAAAAAACTCTGTTAAAAATCCGTGATGAAAATTTCATTTATGAAGTGTATGAAATTGCTTTCAAATATATGAAAATAAGATTAAGGAGTCAAAAAGAAATAGAAGCCTATTTGAAAAAGAAGGAATATCCTAGTGAAGTGATTGCATCCGTTCTTTCTTTATTAAAAGAACGTGGGGATTTAGATGATAATATGTATGCAACATCTTATCTGCATGATAAGATGTTAATGAGTCATGATGGACCAAATAAAATTAGAGGAGAACTAGAAAAAGTAGGAATTTCTACTGAAATCATTGAAAAAGTGATGCCTTCTTATACAGAGGAATTGGAAAAAGAAAAAATAGAAAAGTTAGTACAGAAACAAATTAAAACAAATCACAGTAAAGGAAGTATGCTATTAAAGAAAAAAATTCAATCTTATTTAACAAGTCTTGGATATTCTAGTATGCTAATTAATCAAGTCTTAAATGGAAAAAAATTAGTGAGTGAAGATTTATATCAAAAAGAATATGAAAAACAAAAAAAATTGTTAAGTAAAAAGTATTCCGGAAAAGAATTAGAATATAAACTAAAACAAAAGATGTATCAAAAAGGTTTTTCCAATGATTTTTGGAATTAAAAAAGGTTACCATTTGGTAGCCCTTATTCATTTTCTTTTAATTGTTCTTTGGCATTTTTTAAATAAGTTTCATATTGTTCTTTTAATCTATCATCATGAATTTCTACTTCATATTCTTTTCTTAAATCTTCTAAAGCAGTTAATTGAATGGTAGCATCATCATTTAATTTATTTTCGGCAATTTCTTCTTTAATATCATCTTCTACAATCTTTAATTCTGGTTTTTCATCTTGTGCTTCTTTATAAATAATATGATAACCATAAGAAGTTTTTACTGGAGTAGTCGTATATTTTCCAATTTCTAGATCTTTACTAGCTTTTTCAAATTCTTCTTCATAATCTCCATGAGAGAACTTTGGTAATAATCCACCATCCTCTTTATTGGTTTCATCATCGGAATATTCTTTGGCAAGATCTTCAAATTTTTCTCCATTTTTTAATTTAGAAATTACCTCATTGGCTTTCTTTAGAGCTTCTTCTTCTGCAGTTGTTTTTTCAGCATCCGTTGCATTACTATCAACGTCTGGTTCAATTAAAATATGTCTTACAGTAATATCTCCAAAAATGGTTTCTTCATAAAACTGATTAATTTCTTCTTCTGTTACAGATTCTTTTGCATAATCTTCTACTGCCAAATTCCTTTTTTGTTGAAGTTTTAGATAATCTCTTAAATCACTCATATTATCAATTCCCCAAGCACTATAAGTCTGCTGTAAAAGTTGTGCTTCACTACCTTGTCCATATTGAGCAACCATTAATTTAATTTGACTTTCAATCGTTGTCTTAATTTCATCGGTATCTTCATATTTTTGATTCAAGATTTCCTCATCCATTAAATCCAATAAAACACTAAGAGCAAATTTATCTTTCATCTCTTGATATAAAGTATCTACAGAAATATTTTCTCCTTTTAAAGTAATTACTGCATCTTGCCCATTTTCTAATTTAGGAACTTTTCCACAACCAGTTACAAGTAACATAGAAATAGTCAAAACTCCTAATAATTTTTTTGTATTTTTTTTCATTCTGTTTCCTCCCTAATACGTATACTATCATAACAAAGTTTCCTTTAAAATACAAGTTTTTCTCGTAAATTTGGTAAATGCCATGCACCAATTAAAAAAAAATCCATATGATACTATGAGTAATCAAAAAAGGAGGAATTTAATTATGGGTAATTACGTATCAAGTTCCGCTATCGTATTAGTTTTATTTATCTTATTAGTAATTATTCTTGGTGCATGGATCTAGTTAGAGGAGGTGAGGACTATGTCTTGTAATCAAGGGCAAACAACAACTAATTGTCAAAACACCTCTGGAAGTGGATATGTTATTATAATTGTTTTGTATATCCTACTTGCTATTATTTTAGGTGCATGGTTAGCTTGTTAAAAAGAAGAAGTTTTTCTTCTTTTTTTTAGAGAAAAATGCTATACTTAAAATAGAACGGAGGCTAGTATATGAAAAGATTTAGAATTCCAAAAAAATATATAGTCATTTTATCTGTATTTTTCTTGGTAACAATCTTTTTAACTGTCATAGGAGTAAGTTATTCTTTTTTTGTATCTACTGTTAGAGGAAAAGAATATGTGATGTATACAGGTAACTTAGAAGTAGTATATGAAAAAGCAGAAAATAGTAATGTCATTCATATGGAAAATGCTTATCCTATAACAAATGAAGAAGGATTAAAAACAACTCCCTATGAATTTAAAGTGAAAAATACAGGAAATATAAATGCGAAGTATCAAGTAAGATTAGAATTAGATAAAGATAATACGGTACCTTTAGAATATATGAAGCTTTCTTATCAAAAAAATGGAGAGAAAGAAAGTACACCAGTACTTTTAAGCGATTTAGGAAGTAGTTTAGTATTTATTAAAAATGTAAACTTAATACCAACCAAGAGTGATAATTATAAAATTAAACTATGGATCGATATTAATGCAGGAAATGAGATTCAAGGAAAAACGTTTAGTGCTCAAATTGTAGTAGATAGTATTCAAGAATTAGCAGATAACTATGAAGTGGATACGAGACCAATTCTAACGTTAAAAGAAGGAACTTCTAATATCAACTTAAAAGTAAATGATAAGTATGAGGAATTAGGGGTAGAAAAAATAGAAGATGACCAAGAAATATTCACAAGTAGTGATGTGGTAGAGAAGATTGAATATTATAATGGAATAAGTAAAGAACTACAAGTAGTAGAAAGTGTAGATACTACTCAAACAGGAGTTTATTATATCACTTATCAAGTAACTGATAGAAGTGAAAATACTGGACAAGTAGTAAGAGTAGTAACGGTAAATAGTGGTACTCCTCCAAGTATTACATTAGTAGGAGATGCAACAATTACTTTAGGACAAAGAGATTATTATAAAGAACAAGGAGCAACAATAGACAATATTAATCAACTAATTATAATAGGTGAAGTAAAGACCAAAGTAATAGGAACATATACCGTAAGATATATTGTGGTAGATTCAAGTGGAAATTTAGCAAGTGTTACTAGAACGATAAATGTAGATAAGCCATATCAAGAACAGATTTTAAATGGAGCATATCCAGAATTAACAGACAACTTAATTCCAGTAACTATAGAAGAGAATGGAACCGTAAAAAGAGCAAGTACATTATCAACATGGTATTCTTATCAAGAAAAGAAATGGGCGAATGTAGTAGTATTAAAAGAGGAGAATAAAGAATATGAAAATAATGAAGTAATTTTAGAAGAAGATATCGAAAGCTACTTTGTCTGGATACCAAAATATAAATATAAACTATTTAATATGGAAGAATATAATAGTCTAACAAGTTTTACAACCGACAAACCACCAACCATTGAGGTTCAGTTTGGACTTACTAATACTTCGAATAGTAATAGTGGAGAATGTACAACACCAGGTGTAGCAGGAGAAAAAGGTTCTTGTAAAAAAGAAGATTATATGACCCACCCAGCTTTTTTAGCATTTGATAGCAATGGCTTTTGGGTAGGAAAGTTTGAGACAGGATATGAGGGAGCAAATACAACAAAAGCAGCAGAAATAAATAGACCAGAATCAGATAAAATCATCATTAAACCGAATGTCTATAGTTGGAGAAATATCAATGTAGGAAATGCATTTCAAACATCTTATGAATATTTAAGAGAAGAAGAATCTCATATGATGAAAAATACCGAATGGGGAGCAGTAGCATACTTACAACATTCCAAGTATGGTTCTCAGGAAAGTGTTATGGTCAATAATAATAGTGCTTATATCACAGGATATGCAGCAACAGAAGAACCAGAGAAAGGATATAATAAAGGACAAGATGTTGAAGGAAATCATGTACAAAGTACTAATTTAAATCAAGATGGAGATCATACCAAAAGATATAATAGTGAAACTGGGTATAAAGCTTCTACCACTGGAAATATTACAGGAGTTTATGATATGAGTGGAGGTGCTTGGGAATATGTGATGGGATATACAACAAGTGAAACTACATCGGAAGAAAAAAGTGGAATTACTACAAATTATTCAGAATTTTTTACAGATGATAAGTGGAAAAAGTATTATGATAGTTATTCATCTACAACAAACATTCAATATAATAATCGAATTTTAGGAGATGCAACAGGAGAAATGGGACCGTTTGGAAAAGAATTAGACCCAGACAATAGTAATCGTTATAAAAGTAGTTGGTATAAAGATTACGCGTCCTTTACGTATTTGTCTAATCCTTGGTTCCACCGTGGCGGTACTTGGGTCTACGGTTCGAATGCTGGTGTCTTTGCATTCAGCAGCTCCACTGGCAATGCAGCTAGCCACCTTTCTTTCCGTCTTGTTTTAACGCCATAATAAGAAAAGAATGTTAATTTTATCTAACATTCTTTCTCTTTTAGACTTTTTATTTCTAGTAGTGTTAAACCAGTTGCTTTTGAAATATCATCAGGCTTGATACCAAGTCCTAATAAATTTCTAGCAATTTCCATATTTCTTTGTGTAATACCTTGTTCTAGGCCATGTTCATGTCCTTCTTCATAAGAATCTTTTCGAATGGAATTCTCTTCTTTTTTTCTCACTGCTTCATGATCATAGGCATAGATAAACTCTTCATCCATCGCTAATCTCTCCAATTCTTCGATAATTTCTAAATCTCTGGAATTCTTCGTAGCTTTTCTCATTTCTTCATAACTTTCTTTTTGAAATAAAGAAAGTCTGATATCGATTTCATTACTATCATAACATAATTTTTTAAATTCTGGTAAATAAATTTCAAAACTTTCAATATCTTCTATGACATCTTGAAGATGTGGTTCCATGAATAGATAATGAACTTCTTTTACTTTTGGAACTTTTTGATAAGAATAGTTATTAAATAGAATGAGTTTTGTTTCCAT
>CANRPT010000062.1 GCA_947632565.1 uncultured Bacilli bacterium
ACTAAAATACAAAAACAGTTGAAAGACTTAATGTCTATAAGCATATTTAAATTGACATTTCATTTTTCAATTAAATTTCGCAAATTAAAAGGAAGAAAGGATTGTTCTATTGGCAAAAACATGATAGAATAAATAAATAGATAAAATTAGTGAATTCGAAAGAGAGGTGGAGTCGATTTAGCGACAGATATCATGACCAAAAAACAAATAGCTTTAAGTGTTATTATTATAGTAGTCCTATGTTTTATCTGCATGTTTATTTATAATCATTTTAAAGTAGAGAATCAAGTACAATTAGTAGTTTCTGAAAAAAAGAATTGCCAAGGGAACTTAGATTTATATTATACCGATTCTTCTGGAAATAAATATTATTTATATTGTTTAGACTATATTCGAGTAGACTATAAAGATCGTATTTTAGAATTAAATAAAGCATTGGAAGCAAAACAAGTAACAATGGATTTTGTGACTTCTCAATTAGAAAAAGATAATACTTCGAAAGAATTTACAATGATGAGAGATTCTTCTTTATCCCTACTTCAATGCCATACAGAAGATGGAAATCAAGATTATTACTTGGGTCCTAGTGATATGAAAAATAGAGAAGGATTCTGTAAAAAAGAACCTTATTCTTGTTCTTTTGCAAAAACTTATTTAGTATTAGATATTAGTGATAGTAATGATTTGAAATATCAATATTTAACTTTAAGGGAATATCAAGGAGAAGAAGTTGTTACAGTAAAAGTAAACCGAGAATTGATAGAAGAAATAGAAGAGGATAATTATTATACATTTCAGTTTGGATCAACAGGAAAAAGTATGGAAGAAGATATTCAAAGTATTTTTGATTCCCACTTACTACTTGCAATCACAAAATCAGAAGAAGATAGATTAAAATCAAAGAACGAAAAAGTTTGTCAATAAAACATACCAAAAAATGGTATGTTTTTTGTATAAATTTAAAAGATTGGTTCATGTTATTACTGGGTGATGATATGGAAAAGAAAAAATATGAGGAAATTGTTGCCAAGCATAAACCAACCGAAACTAGAGGTCAAAATGCTTTTATTGCTTTTGTAACAGGAGGAATTGTAGGTGTTATTGGACAACTTTTAACAGAAGCTTATTCTTCTTGGTTTGATATTTCTTCCAAAGATGCTGCAACCTTTATGCTAGTAACATTAATCTTTTTGGCAAGTTTATTTACCGCATTAGGATTTTTTGATAAATGGGTTACCTTCTGTAAGTGTGGTTTAATTATTCCCATTACAGGATTTGCTCATTCCATGACTAGTGCAGGTATTGAATATCGAAAAGAAGGACCAATCTTTGGTTTAGGAAGTAACATTTTTAAATTAGCAGGTAGTGTTATTTTATATGGTGTAGTATCTGCTTGGTTTTTTGGACTGTTGAGATTATTAATTATGGGAGGGTAGAAAATGACTTTTGAATATCATAACGTTTTTATTGAAGAAACCAGTACTGTTGCTGGGCCATATGAGGCAAAAGGACCATTAAAAAAATATTTTGATAAAACTTTTGATAATTTATATCATGGGGAAAAATCTTGGGAAATGGCAGAAGCAAAAGTGTTGGAAGAAAGTATTGATTTCGTATTAAAGAAAGCAAAGAAATCGAAAGAAGATATTGATGTGATTATTTCTGGAGATTTAATGAATCAAATTACTTCTTCTTGTTATTCTTCCGAAAAATTTAATTTTCCTTTTTTAGGAATTTATAGTGCTTGTGCTACTAGTGTGGAAGGAATTATTTTAGGAAGTACTTTGATTGATAGTGGAAAAGTAAGTAATGTAATTGCTTCTACTTCATCTCATAATATGTCTAGTGAAAAACAATTTCGCAATCCCACCGAATATGGTGCACCAAAACCAAAAACAGCAACGTTTACGGCTACTGGGGGAGCTAGTATACTACTAACCAATGAAAATACCGGAATTAAAGTAGAAAGTTCTACAATTGGAAGGATTTTGGATTACAATCAAACGGATCCACTTCATATGGGTTCTGTAATGGCTCCCGCAGCAGCAGATACGATTTATAGACATTTGCATGATATGAATCGAAATCCAGAATATTACGATTTAATTTTAACAGGAGATTTAGGACTTTATGGAAAAGAAATCTTAATCGACTTTATGAAAACAGAATATGGATTAGATATTAGCAATAACTATAATGATTGTGGAGTAATGTTATATGATTTAGAAACACAAAAAGAAGTATTAGCTGGAGGAAGTGGACCCGTTTGTAGTGCTTTGGTAAATTATAGTTTGGTCATGGAAATGTTAAGAAAAAAGAAAATGAAAAAAGTATTGTTGGTAGCAACAGGAGCTTTATTTTCTCCAACCATGGTTTATCAACATGAAAATATTTTAAGTATTGCTCATGCAGTTAGTTTGGAGGTTATTCAATGATTTATATCAATTCGTTTTTATTCTGTGGACTGATTTGTTTAATTGGGCAAGTCATTCTAGATAATACCAAATTATCCGCAGGACATATTACTAGTATTTTCGTAGTTGTTGGTTCTTTTTTAGATACTTTTAGTATCTATGATCAAATTATTGCTCATGTAGGGGCAGGAGCTATGGTACCCATTACTAGCTTTGGACATTCTTTAATTCATGGAGCTTTAGAAAAGGCAAGTGATATGGGAGTGATGGGATTATTAATGGGAATGTTTGATTTAACTGCCTCGGGAATTACCGCAGCAATCGTCTTTACTTTTATCTTTGCTTTATTTTTTAAACCAAAAAATTAAAACTTGGACTTTGTATCCAAGTTTTTAGTTTGCATTTTGAGATAGTTGAATAATAAGATTCATATCATCATCTTTTGCCATGATATTTTTATGTTTTTCTCCACATTTTTCACATTGATAAAGAATTTTATAAGTATCTTTCCATTTTTCTATGCCAATTGGTTTTAATAAGCCATGGCAGGAATTTTGACGATCTCCTGGGAGGATATCTACATGTTTTGAGTATAAGCAATAAGGACAATGGTCTCTAGCAGTATAATTTAATCTCCCTACTTCTTTTTCACAATTTTCACAGATAAATTCTTCATCCCTCATGGTAAATCTTTTCATGATATTCCTCTTTTATTCTTATTTTCTTTTTACTTTTTGATTTTCTTCTAAATACGTTTTTATCAATTGAATTTCAGGTTCTTTATAAGAATCCTTTAGCTTTTCTTCTAGTATTCCTTTTTGTAAATATTGAGTATATTTATTTTGATATAGTACACAATCACGACAAGTATTTAGTAAATTTTGTACAAAATTTTCAGAAATAGTAAGATTAATTTTTGATTCATAGAATCTTTTTGGTAAATCTTGTTCTTTGGTTTCTACTTTTTGTAACTCTATTAATTCTTTTTCTTCTTTTTCTAATTGTTTTTCTAGACATTGAATTTGAGTTTCAGTTATTTTTCTATCGTTTTGTCCCTTTTTATATTCCTGATATCCTTTTAGGAAAAAACCAATGGAAAGTGGAAGTCCAACAGTTGATGTCATAATGATTGTTAGTAAAGTAGAAGCATGCATGGTTCCAAAAATTGTTTGAAATATAGGATTATCTCCCTGTAAAGAAGTAACATATGGAATAATCAGACTCATAGAAAGAATAAGAAGTGGAAGAATGCGAAATTCAAATTTTAAAGTAGATTGATTTTCTTCTTTTTGCATCAATTCTAATTTTATTTTCCTTAATTCTAATCCTGCTAACTCTTGCTTCATTAATTCAATCGTATTTTCTTTTGTTAGTATCTTATCCAATTTTTTTTGATAATTAATAGGTTTTCCTTTTCCATTTTCATCTTTTACAACAACATTACCATTGATATAAATATATTCTTGATTCACGAATATTCCCCCTTATCAACAGCGTCTATCTTATCACAATCTTTGCCAAAAGTCAAACAAATTCTTATTATTCTTCAGGAAAATACTTCTTTTTTGATTAGAATTTTGTTATACTAAAATAGTAGGTGGGAGAAAATGAAAATTAGAATGGGATTTTTATTCTTTTTATGCATTGTCGTGATTGGTATTTGTTTTTATGTAGTTAGGAATACAGGAACATTCGAAATCAATTTTACTCCTTGCATTTTATCCAAAATTGGTGTATCTTTGGAAAATCAAATAGAAAGAGAGGTATACCAATATTGTGTAGTACCCATCGACTTAGAACAAGTGATGTTAGAAGATGCAACGATTTCTTTTACCAAATTAACTAAAGATTTTCAGAAAACTTGTCTCTGGGATGGAGGCAGTTGTATTTATCAAGGTAAGAATTATCAAGTGATTTCTTGTCATCCTATTCAGGGAAAAAATTCTATTATTATTACCTTACCAGAAAAAGACTATAGTGAAATAATAGATGCATTTTGTCGAGATAAATAAAAATAAGAAAACTAGGTGAAAACATGGAATATGAAGTAAAAATTGATGCTTTTGAAGGACCACTGGATTTACTTCTTCATTTAATTAAAGAATCGAAAGTAGAGATTTGGGATATTAAAATAACCGATATTACCAATCAATATTTAGCTTATATTCAAAGAATGGAAGCACTCAATTTAAATATCGCAAGTGAATATTTAGTGATGGCTAGTGAATTAATGGAGATAAAATCCAGAATGCTTTTACCAAGATATCAAGAAGAAAAGGAAGAGGAAGAAGAAGATCCAAGAGAAACATTGATTCAAAAATTAGTAGAATATCAAAAATATAAAGATATGACCAAAAATTTTCGAGAATTAGAAGAATTAAGACATGAATTTTATACCAAGTCTCCTGAAAGTTTAAAGGAATATGCCAAAGAAGATACGGTTTTAACGGGTGATTTAACCTTAGATGATTTAATGAAAGCTTTTCAAAAATTTTTAGATCGAAAACAAATGGAGAAACCTTTATCTACTACGATTACGAAAAAAGAAATGACAGTAGAGGAACGAAGAATTCGCATTCGGCATATTTTAGAGAAAAAGAAAAAAGTAGATTTTTTTGAACTGTTTGAAGAAATCACCAAAGAATATATTGTAGTTACTTTTTTAGCAGTGTTAGAAATGGCTAAAAAACAGGAATTAAAAATTTATCAAGAAAATAATTTTGATCATATTATTTGTGAGGTGGTAGGATGAATCTATTAGCGGTATTAGAAGGACTATTATTTGTAGTAGGGGATGAAGGATTAACACTCAATCAAGTAATGGAAATTTTAGGAATAGAGAAAGAAGAAGCAACAGAATTAATTCATCAGTTGCAAGAAAAATATGATCAAGAAACCAGTGGAATTCGCATTCATTTTTTAGGAAATACGTTTAAGTTAACAACAAAAAAAGAACATCGAGAATATTTTCAAAAATTAATTGAAACGGAAGAAAGCAATGTTTTATCGCAAGCTGCTTTAGAAACCTTAGCTATTATTGCTTATAATCAGCCAATTACCAGAATAGAAGTAGATGAGATTCGAGGAGTTAGTAGTAGTCAAATGATTCGAAAGTTAGTGGCAAAAGGTCTATTAAAGGAATCTGGTAGAAGTGAAGCAGTGGGAAGACCAATTCTATATCAAACAACTAGTGAATTTCTAGATTATTTTGGATTAGCTACGATAGAAGATTTACCGAAAATGGAAGAATTTATAGAAACACAACAAGAAGAGTCTACTATGGATTTATATCAATCCAAATATCAAGAAAAAGAGGAAGAAGATTTAATCTAAACGTTAAATTTTAAGTAAAGTGCACAATTAAGTGCAATAGATAGGAAAAAGAGTATTTATAAAGGAAAGTGCACTGAA
>CANRPT010000063.1 GCA_947632565.1 uncultured Bacilli bacterium
TTGTCAATGATTTGCTTATAAATAAATTCTAAAACTTATTGCACAACAATTGTGCACTTCATTTTTTAAATTACAGATTTAATCTAAATGGAAAAGAAATTTTTTTCTCTATTGTTTCTCTTATTTAATAATGATAAAATAGTAATAGAAAAAGAAAGGAGAATAGAAAATGAATCATGAAGTATTGAATGAAACCAAAGAAAAAATGGAAAAAGCCTTAGAAAATTTAGATCATCGTTTTGCTACGGTTCGTGCAGGACGTGCCAATCCCTCTAGTTTAGATGGAATTACAGCAGAATATTATGGAACACCTACACCTCTAAAACAGCTTGCTACCATATCCGTGCCAGAAGCAAGACAATTGTTAATTAAACCATTTGATAGAAGTTGTTTAGGAGCAATTGAAAAAGCAATCTTTGAATCAAATCTAGGATTTACTCCTAATAATGATGGAGAAACCATTCGTATTATCATTCCTGTTTTAACCGAAGAACGTAGAAAAGAACTAACAAAACAAGTTCGTGCCATGTCTGAGGAGACCAAAGTATCTATCCGTAATATTAGAAGAGATGCAAATGAGATGATAGAAAAATTAGAAGCATCTGAGGATGAGAAAAAGAATTTAACAAACCAAGTACAGGATTTTGTCAATCAATATAATAAAATGGTAGAAGAGAAGACAAAAGAAAAAGAAGAAGAATTAATGACTGTATAGCTGAGGAGACTTAGTTTGATTATTATTACTTTTATCAAAATCAAATATAGTTTTAAATGAAAAAATTTCGCATAGACTTACCTTGAGGTGAGTCTTTTGTTTTTTAAGAAAATTGATTCTAGAATAAAACTAGTTTTTTTTATTATCTTGTTTCTTTTTTTCTTTATTATTTTAAGAGTAGCATTTATTCAATTAGTTAGTTATGAAAAACTATCCCTTTTGGCAAGTGATTTATGGAGTAGGGATTTACCAATTGAAGCAAATCGTGGTTTAATCTTGGATAGAAATGGGGTTATTTTAGCAGATAATCTAACTACCACTTCCCTAGTTTTAATTCCAAATCAAATTAAAGATAAAGAAGCAACCAGTCAACAATTAGCAGGAATCTTAGGAGTTAGTAAAGAAGAGATGGATCAGCATGTGAATAAAATTACATCGATTGAAAGAGTACATCCAGAAGGAAGAAGATTATCATACGAAATAGCAGATCAAATTAGTAGTTTAGAGCTTCCTGGTGTCTATTTAGTAAAAGAAGCAAAAAGGTATTATCCTTATGGAACGATGTTATCTCATGTATTAGGCTATGTTGGAATTGATAACCAAGGATTGAGTGGATTAGAATTAGAATATGATAAATATTTAACAGGGGAAGGTGGAGCTATTAAATATTTTTCTGATGCCAAAGGAAATAAACTAGAACTATCGGATATTTATGTTGCTCCGACTAGTGGAATGAACTTACAATTAACGATTGACTATAACATCCAAGTTTCTTTGGAGAGGGAATTAGATAATGCAGTGAAAGCCTTTAATCCAGATATGGCATTAGCAGTTGTAATGAATCCGAATACAGGGGAAATTTTGGCAATGTCATCTCGTCCTACTTATGATCCTAATCATTATCAAAATTATTCCTTGGAAGTATTAAGTAGAAATCTTCCTATTTGGGCTTCCTATGAACCTGGTTCTACCTTTAAAATTTCGACCTTTGCCGCTGCCTTAGAGGAAAATTTAATCGATATGGATCAGGATCATTTTTACGATTCTGGTAGTGTGCATATTGGAGGAGCAAGAATTGGTTGTTGGAAAGCAGGAGGACATGGAGATCAAACTTTCTTACAAGTATTGCAGAATTCTTGTAACCCTGGATTTGTGAAACTAGGCCAAATGCTTGGAAAGGAAAAATTATTTTCTTATTTGGATTTATTTGGATTTGGAGAAAAAACCGGAATTGATTTAAATGGAGAAGGAGAAGGAATTATTTTCCCTTTGGAAAAGGTAGGAGAATTGGAATTAGTTACTACTGCATTTGGTCAAGGAGTTAGTGTTACACCCATCCAACAAGTAACTGCGGTATCTTCCATCGTGAACGGTGGTAATTTATATCAACCATATGTGGTAAAAAGAATATTAGAACCAGAAACAAATTCAATCATTCAAGAAAATGATCCAGTTTTAGTTCGTAAGACCATTTCAGAAGATACTAGTATGAAAATGAGAAGAGCTTTGGAAAGTGTTGTTGCTTTAGGAGGAGGAAAAGCTGCCTATATTGACGGATATCGAATTGGTGGAAAAACAGGTACAGCCCAGAAAGTAGAGAATGGAAGATATTTAGTAGGAAATTATATTATGAGCTTTATGGCTGTTGTTCCCGCAAATGATCCACAAGCAGTTTTATATATTGCTTTAGATAATCCTAAAAATACTGCATTACTTTCTAGTTATACCACAACTCCTATTGCACGACGTATCTTATTAGATATTATTGATGCATTAGAAATTCCTAAACAAGAAGGACAAATAGAAAAAGATTATACTTGGGAGGATAAAATTTATTATGAAGTTCCAGAGGTAGAAGGAATGGAAGTAAGTGAAGCAAAGAAATTATTAAAAAATTGGAAAATAGAATATGTGGGAAATGGAAAAAAAGTATTGAGTCAAAGTCCAAAGGCAGGAGAACGACTTGCAGCGGATGAGACCATTATTTTACTATTAGAAAATTAATGTTTCTAAAAAGATGTCAAAAAAAATTACTAGCAACTAGTAATTTTTTCTGTTTATTTTTCTTTCTTTTTTTCTTGCATGGTTTTTATCGCATTGATATCTTCAATTAAAGCCCCAAAACCAGAAATCACTAAAAATCCAAAATAGGAAACAATAAATACTACAAAAATAGAAATGGCACCAGCAAGCAACACCATAATTGCAGCATCATCTGCACTCAATGCACCAACCAAAGTTCCAATGGCACCAATGATTAAAAAGGATATTTCAATTTTTAAAAAGATTTTTGCAAATGATTTAATTTTAGTACCAATTTCTTGATTGGTAATTCCTTCAATAATAAAAGTTTTATTATGATCAATTTCTTTGTTTTGAGATTGTTTTTCTAGTTCATCAAACATTATTTTTTCCTTCTTTCTTCTTTATGATTTTGATATAGATAAATATAACGTACTCTTAAAATAAATAAGCATAAAGTTAATACTGTTTGTATCAATGATTGTATTAAATATTTTAGTATCCATCCACTATCTAAAATGAGTAAATATGTAATGATATCTAGAATAATGGTACCCCATATTAGGATTTGGCAAAAAGTTTCATTTTTTACTTTGGTTTGGAAAAAATCTTGATTTTTTTCTTCCGTTACAAAAAAAGCATAAATCCAATAAATACAAAAACCAATATTGATTGCTTGTGTTGCGAAATAGGTTAGTAAAGAAATACCATGATAATACTTTAATCTGGAAATTAGTAAAACAACAATTCCCACAATGGTAATAAATAAAATATAAGATATTATTTTATTAGCAGTATCAAAATTCTTTTTCCCTGATTCTGTTTTTAAATATAAAAAATAGAGAGAAAAAATTATTCCATCTAAACAAAGTACAGTGATAGATAATAAACTATGAGAAATTAATACACAAAATAAGATTAGTACTCCAGTTAAAATAATATGATATTTGGTTATTTCTAGTGGATCAGCTAAAATTTTTTTGATAGATTCCATCATACACCTCCTCTTATTTTTAATTTTATAATAATCCTTTTATTTTATCAATTGCAAAAGACAAGATTTTTCATTCTATGATAAAATAAAAATAGGTGGTAAGAATGAGTAAAGAGGAAAAAGTAGAGGAAATTTTGAATCGTTTAAAAAAATCTAATTTTAGAAATCGTTTTCATTTAAAAGAAAAAGATATTCTTTATATGAAAGAAAAAAAACTTTCTACTATCAAAGAACATGCTTATGATTTTATTTGTACTAGATTAGCTCCTAAAATAATCCCCAATGATGGGAAACAAACCCCTATGAAAGGGCATCCTGTTTTTATTGCACAACATGCAACTGCTACTTGTTGCAGAGGTTGTTTAGAAAAATGGCATCATATTCCAAAAGGGAGAGAGTTAACAGAAAACGAAATCAATTATATTATTTCTGTACAAATGAAATGGATAGAAAAAGAAATAATTTGTTTTACAAAAGAAAAGGAGAAGTAGGATGAAATATTTAATTTGGATTGCCTTGCTACCTAGTATTATGATTGTTTTTTTGATTTATCACGCTGACAAGATAGAAAAAGAGCCAAAGCTAGAATTATTGAAATTTTTTCTGTTAGGATTTATCGCAACTGTAATAACCTTATTACTATCTTCTTTCATTCAAAAATTTAATTTGGAAATCAATTTTCAAAATCCAATTCACTTAATTTTTTATTCCTTTGCTGTAGTAGGATTCATAGAAGAATTCTCTAAATGGATTTTATCTTTTCTTTTTTTAAGAAAAAATAAAAATTTTAATTATTTACTAGATGGAATTGTTTATGTTACTTTTTTATCACTAGGATTTGCTACCATTGAAAATATTTTATATACTTTTGTAGGGGGAATAGAAACAGGTGTTTTCCGTGCTTTTACTACAGTTCCAGCTCATACATTCTTTGGAATTAGTTGTGGATATTATTTTTCTTTGGCAAAGGAAGAAAAAATAAAAAAAAGGAAGCAGACTTCTTTTGGTTATCTATTCTTGAGTCTTTTTGTGCCTAGCTTTCTACATGGATTTTATGATTTTTGTTTATTGACAAAAAATGCTATCTTTCTTTTTCTGTTTGGTGTTTTTGTCTTAATGCTTTATAGCATTTCTATTTTTAGAATCAAAAAATTAATGAAAATAGATCATCCTTTTACGGAAGAGTAGTTAACCAAATCATAGATTTTTCTTTTCTTTCATATTCTTAAATGGTGATGGTATGTCAAATTTTGTATTAGATATGATTCATCAATTTGGATATCTAGGAATGTTTCTTTCTATGATATTAGAAGCTGTTATCATTATTATTCCTAGCGAACTAATTCTAGCAACAGGAGGAATTCTAGCAAGTCAAAAAGTATTTAGTTTTTGGGGAGCTTTTTTCATAGGACTTTTAGGAAGTGTCTTTTGTGCTGTGATTATTTATGCTATGGGATATTATGGAGGAAGACCTTTTGTAGAAAAATATGGGAAATATTTTTTTATGAAAAAAGAAGATTTAGAAAAGGCTGATACTTGGTTTCAAAAATATGGAATGTTGGCCTCCTTTATTGGAAGAAATTTTCCAATTATTCGTACCTTTATTTCTCTTCCTATTGGGATATTAAAACTTAATTTTTTTTCTTTTTTTCTTTATACTACTTTAGGAAGTATTCCTTGGACTTTTGCTTTTGTCTATGTTGGGTATCAATTAGGAAATAATTGGGTAGTTCTTACTCATTATACTTCCAAATTAAAAATACCTATTTATCTTTTATTAGGAACTATACTTTTTCGTTATTTTTATCAAAAACTAAAAACATTTTCAAAAAGAAAGAAAAATGGAAATGAGATCAACTTTAAATAGGAAATTCGAAATAGATAAAATGTTTGTATTTTAAATGAATCATAGAGTTAATTTTTCTTGTACAATAGGAAAGTCATAGAATAAGCAAAAAAAGTCAAGTAAAAAATAAAAGCATGCAAAAGCGCAGG
>CANRPT010000064.1 GCA_947632565.1 uncultured Bacilli bacterium
ATGCAACTACCTCTATTTTTTGAGTTAAATGCAACCCTTATTGATTTCAAGGTTGCATTTAGAAAAAAATTTGAGGAACAATAAATTGTTTTAATTAAAGTAAGTAAAGTGTATTCCTTTTTTATAAATATATGGTATAATAAGTAACTATGAAGGAGGTTTTGTTATGGCAAAATTAGTGGATATTAAAGGTTATTGGAAAATGAATTATAAATGTGATTTGGATTTTAAAGTTGAAGATATGTGGAAAGGTCAAATTCTATTAGAAGATGATGGATGGTTTGAAGGAATTGTCGTTGATCCTAATTCTTCTTATAAAGAAGATAGATTTATATTTGGTGTTTATTATCCAGAAAAAGTTATTGAATTATTTAAATCAACTCCCCGTGATATAAGTAATCCATTTGTTTTTCATGGTAAAAAAAATACTGAAGGTTATGATGGACAATTTGAAATTATTGGATTATTCGGCCCAACACCTCAAGGTAACTGTCATATAATTACACAATATGCTGAAACAGTTAGGCAAGAAATTGGTGGAGAATCACAAAAATTAGAAGCAAAAATTCGAAGATACAAAGATAGCATAATGGATGAAATGGGTAAAGTATTTTATGAAAACTATATTGCTATAAGAAGAACTATGGTTGAATCAGTTCTTAGAAATTATGAAGGAAGAGGATTCACTCAAGAAGAAATTGATGAACTTAGTAAAGAATTTGGACCAGTTAATGATAGAGTTATGCACTCTATCGAAGAAGAAGTTAAAAAACTTGTAAAAAAAATGCCAGCTACTATGTTTGATGATGATAGTGATTTGCCATTTTAATAAAACATTCATTTAAATTAAGAAATGAAGTGAAATGATGGAAGAAAAAATTATAGAATTAATAGAAACTATCAAAAATAGTAACACAAATAATAATGTAATTTTAATATGTACAATTATATCTTGTGGAATTGCATTAACATCTTTATTAATCTCGCTATATTTTGGATTTTTACAATTTAAAGATAGATTGTTAAAGAAAAAAGTTTTAGGTTATATTTATCGTTATTATGCGCCAACTTATTCAGTTACAAATTTACCTACCACATCACAAATTGAAAAAGAACTTAAAAACATCATATTTTCTAAACAAGATATTTTTGATACCCTTATTGAATTAAATAAAGAAAATATGATAGAAGCTGTATTTAGTTTAGATACTGATTTACCAAATGTAAAGTGGAACCCAAAAATGAATTTTGCAAAATAAAGGAGAGATAATTATAAATGGAAAAAATATTTATGATTTATTAAGTTTTATAAAAGTTAATAATAAAATTCCAACTTGTGATGAATTAAATTTAACTTCAGAAAGGCTTAATAAAATTATTAAAAAATGCAATGCTGACGGATTATTAGACAAAAATATTGTTTCTGTAAATATATTAGGGACAATAAATAGTGATAAAGATCCTGATTTAGCTATAACAACAAAAGGACTTCAATTTTTAAAGGATTATAATCCACTTGGAAATTTAGAATAATTTATTATAAGTTTAAATTACGAAAGAAGGTATTAAAATGGCTGATATATTAGCATGGATTTCATTAATTGTTGGTATAGTTTCTATTGTTTTAGCACTTATTTCAATGAAATTATCATCAGAATCAGAAAAACGTAGTCAAGAAAACTTTGAAAAAACAAAAGATTTATTGCATCAAATTGACACTAAATCGGCTGTTATAAGTAATAGTGTTGATAAAAGTATTGTTCAATTAACTAATTTATTTAGTAATGTTTTAGATAAAGTAATTGAAGATCAAAATAAAATTGACATTCCTGATGTTACTGTAGAAAAGAATTTAGAAAAAGTAATGGAAGAGAAAAAAATTGATAATAGTGAAATATCAAATCAAATTGCTATTCAATTATTACCAGAATTAATGAAGCACCCAGAAAATCTAGAAAAATTAGTTGCTATTTCTGAAAAAATAAAGAAGAAAAAATAATGAAAAATTAACTTTTTCTTTTAGGTCACCATTGGGAAATCTGTTCGAACTTTTTCGAACTTTGACAGGATAAAATCATGAAAAAATAAATAAAGAACATTTAGAACTATATGGGATAAGGTTTTTAAATGTTTTTTTATTTGAAAATTTACTATAATGGATTAAAATTGAATATAGGTGGTAAATAGATGAATAGGTATAATAAATTAAATGTAACAAAAGACCAAATGAAATATTTAAAAAAGAAACTCAATATAACAAAAGCTGAAGACATAGAAATAGCAGTACTAAAAGAATTAAAAGAAGCATTTAAGGAATTAAATGATAAAAGACAAAAATCAAAAACTCATTATAAGATATGGGATAAAGAATTAAAAGAAGCATTTAAGGAATTAAATGATAAAAGACAAAAATCAAAAACTCATTATAAGATATGGGATATTGTATGTTATGTAATTTTTGCCCAAATGTCAGGAGCAGAAGATTGGGAAGATATAGAAGAATTTATAAATGTCCATTATGATTTTTTTAGAAAATTTTTGTTGATGACAGGAGGAGTACCAAATTATCAAACAATAGAAAGGGTAATGTCTATAATAGATAGCAAAGAATTAGAAAAAATATTAGTTGAGTTTATCAAGAAAATAACATTTAATAAAACCATGGAAATAGAGATTTTAAATATAGATGGAAGAGTAGATTGTGGAAGTAGTAGAAGCTCAACAAACTATCAAGAAAAAATATCACCATTAAATGTATTAAATGCATATTCTAATAATTATGGAATATGTCTAGCAAGTGAAATGATAGAAGATAAAACAAATGAAATAACAACAATACCAATAATATTAGAACGGTTAAATATAAAAGATACAATTGTAACATGGGATGCATTAAATACACAAAAGAAAAATGTTGAAATAGTAAAAACAAAAAAAGGAGATTATGTAGTACCAGTTAAGAAAAATCATCCAAATTTTAATGCAGATTTAGAATTATATTTTGATGAACAAACGCAAGAAGAAATTATAGCCGGAAGAAGTGACAGTGCTTATTTAAAGAAAGAGGAAAAAAGTCATTCTTGCTTTATAACCTATGAATATTTTCAAACAAGCGATATAAAGTGGTATAGTGAATACAAAGAATGGAAAGGGCTCAATAGTTTTGGAATGGTAAAAAAAACAATTATAAAAGATAATCAAAAAACAGTCGAGCAAAGATACTATATTTCAAGTTTATACATAAACATTGATTTGTTTTCACATTCAATAAGAAAACACTGGAGTGTAGAAAACAAATTGCATTGGCATTTGGATTTTACCTTTAGGGAAGATAAAAATACTACCCAAAATAAAAATGCTCTGATGAATTTACAACTTATAAATAAATTTTGCCTAGGAATATTTAATAGAATAAAACCATTTTATAAAAACAAAAGTTTACGTCGAATTAGAAAAATAATGGGAATGGATTTTGAAGACAACTTAATAAAAAATATATGTTATTTATTATTATCTTAAAAAAGTAAATTTTCAAATAAAAAAACATTTAAAAACCTTATCCCATATAGTTCTAAATGTTCTTTATTTATTTTTTCATGATTTTATCCTGGAACTTTGATATGAGAACTTGTAAAAAGTTCTTTTTTATGTTATGATGTATTTGTCAAGGAAACTTGCATAAAATAAAAAAGAGGAACATTTGAGAGCAAGTGAATGTCGCCTCTAAGAATTTAGAGTTGACACTCTATCAATGCTGATTGAGTGTCATATTTTTATTGCTATTACCAATAAGGTAAGGAGTAATAAAATGATAGCAATAAGCCGAAGGACTTTTACAATAAAAGTTCTTTTTTTCATTGTATTCCTCCTTTCTTTCTTAAGATTGGAGGACGACACTCACATCAAATGTTCCTATCAATATTATATTATAATTGATATTATAAAACAATCGAACATGGATTCATTTTATAGTTTTTCAATAAGGTATTTTGATATCTAGGGATTAATTATTTTGTTAAAACAAGATATCATGCTATAATTGACATGAAGAAGGTGTTATTTTATGAATTACAATAAAGAAATATTTAATGAATTAAAAAATATTGCTCTTGAAGGCAAGCTTATAGAAATTTGGGAAAGAGATAAAGGTACTATGGAAGATTATTTTCAATGTGATTCTTTCGTACAAGCTGCTATAGAAATGCGACAGACATTAACTAAAAGTAATTTTAGGTTAAAAGAAATTATGAAGCTATATGAAAAAATATCAGTTTCAGATTATTTTTCACTTTCGCCTCATTCTGATTCGGATTTTGGAGTAGTTAAGCATTTAAAACGTGAAAAAAAACTTAGAAAAACAAATTATTTTATTTAGAAGAAAAAAGGAGTGATACTATCATGATTGGTCAAATCAATGAGAAAGAAATAAGAGAAGCTCTACTTCAGAAAAGAAGAATCAATGGAATCAAAAGATATATTAATATTATGAAAAAAAGAGATAATATCGAATTTTATTTCGAAGATTTTAAGGAAGAATATCAAAAATTTTATGGTATGAAAAGAGCTATTCGAGGGTATCATATTCCAGATTCAGAAAAGTTTTATGATGTGTATTTTCAATATTTAAAAGAAAATTTAGGAAATACTAGCCTTTCCTTTGAAAAAGTTTTGAAAGATTTATATGATTCTCATATTTCTGACAGAGTGGAAGCTTCTTTTTCTAGTAAACTTCTAGCAACTGTAAATCCTAATATGCCTGTATGGGATCAAAATGTTTTCTACCAATTAAAAATTCCAAAACCAAAAACCGATTCCAATCATAAAGATTATCAAATCAATGAAACCATTAAAACCTATCAAGTATTGATGGATAAAATATTAGAATATTTAAATTCTGATTTAGGGAGAGAATATATTCGTGTATTTAATCAGGTATTTGATGAAGTGTTTCAAGATGATTGTGATATTTTTATCTGGAAGGAAAATATAACAGATGTGAAAAAAATAGATTTTGTCTTATGGAGTTTAGGAAAAAATAAAGAAAGATAGAAGAGATACCAGTTTGTGACCTTTATAATCGGCTAAAAAGATAAAATTTCTTTGTGTTTTTATCATTTTGGTTTATTCCACTATTTTATGGAAACAGGAATATATGGTATCAATGAGAAATGATTGAAAAGACTTCCGTTTGTTTTGAAATAAGTGATCTTTTCCATGAAATTAGCGGGATAAATAAAAAAACGGTTGAATGAAAAGTAAATGTCTATTTAAGTAAGAAAGTAATTAAATGCAAGAGAAAATGGGAGAAAAAATTAAAAA
>CANRPT010000065.1 GCA_947632565.1 uncultured Bacilli bacterium
TTTAAGTAACAAACTTAGATACCGATCTTAGTATTAATATATCATAATTTTATAAAAAGGGAAAGATTCCCTATAATCATTATTCTCCTCCATATACTTGGTAAGCATCTGTTACGATAAAGAAAGAATCTTTATCAATTTCTTTTAATCCTTCTTTTAATTTAAAGTACTCTCTATTAGGAATAACAGTCATTAACACTTTTCTTTTTTTATCATGGAATCCACCTTTTACATCGAAAATCGTTACTCCATGTTTTAATCCATTCATAATATAATCTCTTACTTTATCCTCTTCTGAGGTAATTATATATAACGCTTTATTCTTGGATACTCCAATTAAAACTCTATCTAAGATAATACTATAAATATATAAAACAATTACAGCATACATGACCATGGTCCATCCAAAACTGATTCCACCTGCTAACACAATCAGTAAATTAATCACAAAACTCGTATTGGAGATAGGAATTTTTCGATATTTCGAAATAATCTCACTGATAATAGAAAATCCTCCATTACTAAATCCTACTTTATATACCATTCCTGTTGTGATTCCTGATAAAATTCCAATAAAAACGGAAATTAAGATTTTATCAGAAATATCCACTTGAATATATTGACCGATATTCGCTGTTATATCGATAAAGAATGGATAAACAATGGTAGATACTACTGCACCAGATGTTTTTTCTACTCCTAAGAAGATAAATCCTACTAATAATAAAATTAAACAGACTGCAAAGACTACTTTAGAAGGTTCTAAGTCAAAATAAGCATTTAAAATAATGGATACACCACTTGATCCACCTGTCACAATTTGACTAGGTAATTGTAGTAAATTAAAATAACAGGCTGATAGAAATAAGGAAACAATTAAAATGGCATATCTTGAAATTAATCTTTTACTTCTTACGGTTTCTAAAATACTAATTGTTGATTCTTTTCCTTTTTCAAATAATTCCATATCTATTCTCCTCCAAATACTTCATAAGCATCACATACAACGAAGAATGAATCTTGATCAATTTCTTGGATTCCTTCTTTTAATCTGTAATATTCATTCGTTGGAACAACACATAATAAAACTTGATCCTTTTCTTTGGTATAGCCACCTTTTACATCAAAAATCGTAACAGAATGATGTAGTTCATTTAAAACATAATTCTTTACTTTTTCATCTTCTTTGGTAATAATATAAAAAGCTTTCGAATTCGAAATTCCTAATAAGACTTTATCTGTCATTAAACCGATAATATAAACAACGATGAGAGCATACATTAATTTGGTTACTCCAAAGAAGAATACACCACTTACTACAATTAGACCGTCGCTCATTAACATTGCGTTTCCCATACTGACATGACAATATTTGGAAATAATTTGATTGATAATATCCGTTCCTCCTGTTGTGAAACCAGACCGAAAAACCAATCCTGCTCCAAATCCATAGACCATTCCCCCAAAAATGGCGGATAAAAATAAATTGGAAGTATCAAGGGGAACATAGTTACTGATATTTGCTGTTAGATTGACAAAAATAGGAAATAAAATAGAACCAATAATAGAACCTTTTGTCTGTTCTACTCCTAGTACTAAAAAGCTAATTACTAATAAGAAAAGGGATACGATTAAGATAAAGATAGATGGATCGATTGGAAAAAATTCTTTTACAATAATGGATAAGCCACTTACTCCTCCAAATACTAAATCATTTGGTAAAAGAAATAGATTAAAAGCACTGGCAATACAAAAAGCACCAATTACTAATCCTGCATATCTTTTCCCTAAATCTTTTTCTTTGTTATTATTTTGTATCTTTTTGTTCTTTTTTTTCATATGATTCCCCTTTTAAATATGATTCTATCAATAAATCTAAATCTCCATCTAATACTTTTCCAACATTACTCGTCTCTTGATTTGTTCTGTGATCTTTTACCATGGAATAGGGATGCATGACATAACTTCTGATTTGTGAACCAAATTCGATATTTTGATAAGTTCCTTTTATTTGATTTAACTCTTGATTTTTCTTTTCCTGTTCTAATACGTAAAGTTTTGCTTTTAATATTTTCATTGCGGTTTCTTTGTTTTGAATTTGGCTTCTTTCATTTTGACAAGTAACAACAGTTTTGGTGGGAAGATGGGTAATTCTTACTGCCGAATCAGTAGTATTTACTCCTTGTCCACCTTTTCCACTAGAACGATAGACATCAATCTTTAAATCTTTTTCATTGATTTCTATATTAATAGTATTATCAAATTCTGGAATAATATCAATAGAAGCGAAAGAAGTGTGTCTTTTATTTGCGGCATCAAAGGGAGATAGTCTTACTAAACGATGTACTCCTTTTTCCCCTTTTAAATATCCGTATGCATTTGTTCCTTTGATTTCTATGGTTGCACTTTTGATTCCTACTTCTTCTCCTTCTTGATAATCTATAAGAGTGGTATGATATCCTTTTTTCTCACAATAGCGAAGATACATTCGATATAACATATTTGCCCAATCGCAGGCCTCTGTTCCTCCCGCTCCTGCATGGACTTCTAATGTACAATTATTTTTATCATAGGGACCATTCAAAAGTAGTAAAATCGATAATTTTTCTAACTCTTTGGTTTCATTTTTGACTTCTTCTTCTAAATTTTGTATTAGTTCTTCATCTTTTTCAACCAATAATAGTTCTATAAAATCCAGGTTATTTTGGTTTTTTTCTTTTAAATTTTTAATTTCTTGTGTCAAATTTTTTAACTCTTGCATCTTTTCTAGTGTTAAATCAGCTTGCTCTTTATGATCCCAAAAAGTAGGACTTGACATTTCTTCTTCTAAAGATTTTAATTCTGCCAATTTCTTTTCGATGTCAAAGTGACCTCCATAGAGATAAGATTTCTTTTTGATTTTTTTCTAATACTTTTTTAATTTCATTTCCTTCCATCATTCTTCACCTTTTCTTATTTTCTGTACTTATTATAGCATGTTCTTACCAAACAGAAAAGAAAAAGAATTTCGAAAGATGATTCCTGTTATTCTTTTTCTTGTTTTCCTTATTCTTGTGGAAAATCGTATTCCCAGAAACTTAATTTTCCATTCACCGGAATCGGGTTTATTTTTTGAATGTTTTTTAATTGAAAGCCATATCCTTCCCATTCTGTATGGTTTATGATATTTTCATAAATATTGGCATTTTTTTCTTTTAACATTTTTCTAGCATCTTTATCTATCCAAATGCAGTCTGTTAATGTTGCTTTCGCAATGATACAACCTTGTGGGTACTCTAAATTTAAATATTCATATTTTTTCATTGCTTGTTTATCGATTCCTTTTCCTGCATGAATCAAAATATCTCCACGATATTTGGTTTTCCAAGTACGAAATTCATATTCTTTGAGTCCTTCTGCTATTAATGTAGCATAAGGCTGTTTGATTGTGATTGTTTTCATTTTTACCACCATTTTCATTCTATCACGTTTTCCACATTTTCTGTGGATATTTATTTTTCTAAAAAACTTTTATCCACTTTTACAATTTTGTTGATTGCTTGTAGATAACTGGAAGATTCTGTTAATGCTGTTACAGATACTTGTTTTCCACCTGGAGCATGAATGATATAGTTCGTTCCATCTAAATTACCAAGATATAACATAACATGTCCATTTTGGTATAGTAAAGAAGGATTGGTATTTTGCATCTTATTTAGCTTTTGACTTACTGTTTGGTTTCCTACGTCGATTATTGTTCCAACACTTTTGTTTTGACTGGAAGTATTTCTAGGAAATTTTATCCCAAAGCTACGATAAATATTACTTACATAGCTAGAACAATCTACTCCTTGGTCCATTCCTGACCAGCTATAGGGGATTCCTTCATATTTAAAAGCTTGAATATAAACATTTCTTTTGGTATAGGGTAAATAACCTAGATGTGCTTGATTTTTGGGAATCGTGATTTGTTTTTGGCCTACTGTTCCATCTTCTTTTTTTCTAGGTAGTATCAACTGATAACCTTCTTTGGTAACTCCAATATAGGGTAATTTTACACTCATATCTAATATCGTATCTTCTACTTCTATTTGTGCTTCTGTAATAATAGCAAAAGAATTATGATAAACAAAATTATTCCAATCTTCTTGGGTTGCTAAGGCAATATTTTCTTTTTTTACCCATCCTACATAAAAAGGACTGATGATGAAATCCCATACTTGATCTTTACTTTCATGAAGAATTAAAACTGGTGTAGCAACATGAAGTTCTGTTTCTTGAATACTATCGTAATCTGCTACATTTTTTTGATCATAAAAATGAACATCGGTTGGAAAAGATCTTAAATTTGCTCTTTTGATGATTAATCCTTTCGGAATCGTTTCTAAATCTTTTACTGCTTCTAAATTTCTGTTATCTAGAATACTTTGTGTATTATTTTTGGTTAACGTCGTATTTCCATTATATTTTGGTAATGTTGGTAATTGATAGCTATTGATATAAGATAAAATTTCTGATTTGGTAAGGGAAGTTGTTTTTTCTACATCATATACCATATCTGCTTTCTTTTTAATTTCTTCATTGTATCTTTCAATTTCTTCTTCTGTTAATATGATGGAATTATCTTCTATGAGAGTTAAAAATTTTTTCGCATTTTCTGGTATTTCTTCTATGTAATTCTCATCTACTGCTTCTTCTAAGGGGTATTCTATTACTTTTAATCCTTTTTCTTTCAATTCTTTTATTGTTAAGATATTTTTTTCTAATACTTCTTTTAAAGAATATTCGGTTTGATCGGAAAATTTTATTTTGATTTGATTACTTTTTATGCATGGTAAATAATAAACGAGTTCATTATCTCTCGCTATTTCTTCTAAAGCTTCTGGACAAACTTCGTTTTCATCAATAATTTCATAAGTGATTTCTTTTGGCTTTGTTTCTTTTTGATTGATTCTATCAGACACAAACGCTATGATTAATCCCGATAATGCTAATATAAAAATGAGAACTTTTAATATCAAATCTTTTTCCATTCTTTCCCTCTATTCTTTCTATCATTATATCATGGATCTATTCAAAAAAAATCGAAATTTGGTAGAAGTATCCTCCTTGATATCATGATACCGTAAGCAGTCGTTTTGACTAATGTATTGTCAAATTTTTTTGAAAATGTCAGTAAAATCATTATGAGAAAATGTCAGTAATGTATTTGCTAGATAACATCAAAA
>CANRPT010000066.1 GCA_947632565.1 uncultured Bacilli bacterium
TTGATGTTATCTAGCAAATACATTACTGACATTTTCTCATAATGATTTTACTGACATTTTCAAAAAAATTTGACATTTTTATTTTTTTCTTATCTTTTCTCTAGTTTATTTTATGATGATTCTTTTTTCGATATGACATATCAAAAAAAATAATAACTTTTTTATAAAAAAAATATAATCATATCGTAATTTAGTATAAATGTTCTTGCATACAAAAACTCGAACTATAAAAGTCCGAGTTTCAATCAATGTTTATATAGTTTTAGCTGTTTTTCATCTAAATTACTTAATAATTCAATCTCTTTAAGATAAGTTAACATTTTTTCAGTTTCTAAAGAACAATCCCATGCTATTTTATATGAAGTATTCTTTTCCTCTTGTTTATCATTCTTTTTCTCCATCATCCAACGATAAATATTGGTAGGCTTATGACGATACTTTCCATGATTAGGCAAATATAATACTCTTAAATATTGATTACTAATTTTATCTATTTTATATAATAATCTATATGCATCAGAAACATTAATAATACGATCGAAATCTTGTTTTAAACTAGAAATATCAACGATACCCATTAAACCATCATCTACTAAATCGATATCACAGAATCCATGAAAATGTGAATCAGGATCAGAATCATCAAAATAATCTTTGATGGAAGATAAAATGTTAATTTTTGATATAAATATATTCTCAGATGAGATCATCGGTTCATCATAAGTTATTCTTGCGATATGCTTGTCACCTTCGTAAGAAATTTCAAATTGACTCATAGCATTATGAAAATCATCACTATGATTTTCAGCTTCATGTAATCTATCAATTAGAGTATCCTGATGTCGACTAGGTACACCATTTTGTAGTAAATTTTCAAGTTCTGCTCGTTCCAGTTCTTCCTGATGTCTTAACTGTTCCTCCATAAGTTGTTGATTTAGTTGTTCCTGTTTTTCTAAAGCACGTCTTTTATAATTATCGGCAATTATCTCTTTCTTACTTAAAATAAATTGGTTCATAAGACTAAATAATTCTTTTTCAGATACTTTATCTAAATTATTATTAAATCTATATTGTACTACTAAATCAATAAAATCTTGGACATATGAAAATTGATGAAAATCAACCAAACTTTTTAATTTCCCTTCATGAGCAGTATAAAAAGTAATATTTTTTTTATGATAATACTTGCTTTCTGCTAATAAAAATGCTTGCCCATTTTTCACTAATCTCTCAATTTCATTATCCTGTTCATTATAATCACAATAATATCCTTGTTTTTGACTAGCTTTTACAATCATAAAAATTTTCTTATCCACTTGAAACAATTCACGACCAAAAACCGTTGATTCATATTCATAAGTTTCATGATTTACTTTTTGACAAAAATACTCTTCTCCTTCCACTAAAGTGACTAGTTTTTCAATAATACTCCCTATTAATTCAGAGTCAAAAGTAGAATATTTCTCTAATAATTTTTCATAATTTTCTAATTCTTGTTTCAAAACAACACAATTCGTTTTAGAGCGATTAATTTTGTCTTGATAAGAAAGTTTTATTTTTCTTTTTGATTCTATTATTTCTTCATTCATTTTTTGGCAAAGTTTTTGTTCTTCATCTTGACTGGATAAATATTCATCATATATTGAACTTAGAGTTTGAAACAAATCTATTTGATTATTTTGATTAGCCATAGTAAAACCTCCCTTAACTATCATTAGTTTAACATATTTATCGCCTAAAGTCATTACTTTTATCCACTTATATGTTTTCCATCTTTACTTGACATTCCGAGTTTAGTATCTATCTGGTGCGGGTGACATAGTAATCTACAACTTTTTTATAACTATTTGTTTCAATAATTTTATAAATTTCTTGCCTAAATATCATATTTTTTTATTTTTAATCAACTTTCTTATTCAGCCATATAATTTTTTATTTCATTTAATTTTTCTTCAGTAAGTTCAATACCGCCTTTAAAATTTATTGCTCCAGGCCAATCATTATCTTTCCATTCCATATTGAATAAACTTACATCTTTGTCATATCTGGGGAATGCATGATAATGAACAAAATAATCTTTCATCATCATTATAAGATAATTAAACTTTATTGCACCAAATTTCTTAGTACATACTTCTTCATACCATTTAATAACTTTAGGAAATTCTGCTCCTTCTTCTGGAAGCATATCAGCAACAGATGGTATTTCTCTTTTTAGAAGAATTACAGCATCTCCTAATGTCGCTTGTTTCCCTCTAATACAAACTATCCAATATTCAAATTCTTTCATACATCTTGTTTCTGGTTTGAATTTACTCATAAAATCTAAATTACCCATAACGATCCTCCTCATTATGCATATTAATTTGTCAATATGCAAGTGTGTTTTCTAAATTGTCAAAATTTAATCAGGATAAAAACATGAAATTTAATATAAAAGTATTGTGCCAAGAACATTTGTTTGATATAATTTGCTTTAGGAATACTTAGTTAATTTAGGTACTATTCTCCTTTACTTTTTAAAGTGAAAGGTGACATTATGAGAAAGCAAGAGAAATATCTTTGTACTATCATAATACTCCTTATTATTGTGATTTTAATCATACTAATAAAAATAGTACCAACTGTATAGGTCGGTACTAATCTAAGATTTGGAATAGTACCTAACTCGTCAAAATTAGGTATTCCTTTTTTATTTTATGCAAGTTTCCTTGACATATTCATAATAACATAAAAACGTACTTTTATCAAGTACGTTTTTTTGCTCGAAAAGTCCGAGTTTCAATCATTCTGGTGCCCTAAAGGAAGGAGCACGACAACGCCTATTTATTTTTTTGATAACGAATAAATTCTTTTCAAAACAATAGCATTATCATAATTATCATATCTTGGTGCTTTTTCAATTTCTGGAATTTGAAATAAAGCCCAGAATTCTAATTTAAAGTGATAAGTAGCAATTCCTTCTGGTGTATTAATTCCAGCAATAAAACATCCATTAAACATTGGATCATTTTCTTCATCAAAATGTTTTTTTGATTTCCAAGATATATCAGGATTACTATTACATAAAGCACAAAATAAAATCAATCTATTCTTATATAAATCTTCAAATGTATGATGTCCATCACTTATTTGCTTTACTGAAATATTGCCTTTCATTTTTTCATTTTGTATTAAATTATTTAATTCGTTTATATTCATAATTTACCTTCTTTATTTAATGTATATTGTTTTACAATATACAAGTGTGTTTTCTAAATTATCCTAATTTCTTTATAAAATATATTGTATCAAGAACAAAAGTTTGATATATTTTTTGTAGGGAAACTTAATTGTTGAGTGCTTGCCAACTTTCTTTTCTTTAGAAAGGAGGCTTGATATTATGAAGAAAAAAGATTTATTAATCTCATTTCTAATACTAATTATCATTTTATTAATAGTCTCTGTAATGATTCTATGTATAAAGAAATAGCACTCAATCTAGCATAGATTAAGTGCTTACCACTTAAGGGCAAGTACTCAACTCGGCAAAGTTAAGTCTTCCCTTTTTATTTTATGCAAGTTTCCTTGACAAATACATGATAACATAAAAACGGCTTTTTTACAAGTCGTTTTCTATTTTTACTCGAATTTTCCAAGTTCCCTATCATTCTGGTGTTCTAAAAGAAGGAGTACGACAACTTTTAATAGATAATTTAATTATCTATAAAATGAATTTTTATTTCTATATCATCATTATTAATATATTCTAATTCATAATCATATGATTTATTATAACAATCAATTTCTTTTTCATAAATTTGTACTAAATCTTTTTCTTTACCTTTAAAACTTTCCCATTCATTTAAGTCTGGCAAATTAACTTCAATATATTTCACATCAAATCCAGTGTTTGAAAAATCAATAGTTTTTAAAATATCCAATACTTCTTCATTATTAATAACACCTAACGTATAATCAAAATATAAATAATTATCTGTCCAATTCATACCAAGTCCAATTATATCCTTAGAATTCACATATTTTGTAAAAACACTCCAATATTTATCTAATACTTTTACTTGTTCCCAATCATTGCAGCTAACTTTTATTTTATATCCCTTATATATCATACTTTTTACCACATTCCTCGACAAACCTTTCAAATATTAGATTCATTGATTCCATTAATTCAGGATGCCATTTTATACCCATTACAAATCTTTTATTTTCAAGTTCTATTGCTTCAACTGTGTTATCTAATGGACATTTTGCTACAATTTTATATTCTTTAATTTCTTCTTCAATTGCTGTACATGTATGTATACTATTAACAATTAATTTTTTGCTTTTTAAAATTCTAAATAATTTTGAATTTTCAATTAAATTTACTTCGTGTGCAATTTTTGAACCAAATTGATTATGAAAAATATTAGAATCCATACGAACATAGCCACCTAATGCTCTAATTAAATTATTAAATCCTGAACATATACCTAAAATTGGAATATCTTTTTTAATGCAAATTCTAGCTATTTCTTCTTCATATTGATTGCTTACTAATCCACCTTCTAATACTACGCCATCTAATTTTGAAAGTATATTTTCTAAATCTTCTTTTTCCTCATTAGTCAAGATATAATTGTCTATTTCTTCATCAATCTTAAAATCTATTTTTTTATCTGTTGGTAGTAATCCAATAACTAAAGCACCATTTTTAACAAGGACATATCTTATATTATCAACAATTTCCATATAATGCCACATATCAGTTTCCATAGATGGTTTACTAACAATCCCAATAATAGGTTTGTTTAATTTCGTCATATTTTTAACCTCCATATTTTAAATTAATATTCGCTCTGTACTAGATTGTAAGGGGTGAATAATGGTAATCCGCATAAACTAGTTGAAAATCAATTCCAGAACTATT
>CANRPT010000067.1 GCA_947632565.1 uncultured Bacilli bacterium
GCACAAAAAAATGAATTTGTGGATAAAACAAATTCATTTTTTTCTTTTGTTCCTATTTTTTACCGGAACTCAAAAAAATCTAAGAAACAAAGCGATTATTTCCTATCTTTTTTCTCTAACTTCTTTTGGGTTAAAATTTAACTTTTCATGCAACTATCTTAATTTATGATTAAATATGTAAACAATCAAAGTCAATATCGATTTTGATTTTAGAATTCGATTGATAATGTTCGATTAATTCTTTTAAAATCGGTCTAATGATTTCTTCGTTTTTATATTTTAACACAATTTGAAAACGATAGATATTATTGATTCGAAAAACACTTGCTACGCTAGGTCCTAATAGAATCACCTCTTTTAAATTCTTTTTTAAATACTCTCCTACTTTACTACTAGTATTTTTTGCTTCGTTATAATCACTACTTAAAATTCTAACTACGGTTAAATAGTAATAAGGAGAATATCCTAGTTTATGCCGAATCATCATTTCTTGTTGAAAAAATCCTTCATAATCATGAGTTTTGGCATAACGGATGGCATAATGATCTGGGTTAAACGTTTGAATAATTACCTTTCCACTTTTTTCTCCTCTACCACTTCTTCCTGCCACTTGACATAATAATTGAAAGGTTGTCTCACTACTTCTGAAATCTGGAATATTTAAACTAGTATCTGCTTGAATCACTCCTACTAAAGTTACATTGGGAAAATCTAATCCTTTGGCTATCATTTGTGTTCCTAGTAAAATATCATATTCTCCTTTTTGAAAACTTTGAATTATTCTTTCATGGCTTCCTTTTCTACTGGTGGTATCATAGTCCATTCGAATGGTTTTAGCACTGGGGAAAAGTTTGCTTAACTCTTCCTCAATCTTTTGTGTTCCGATTCCTAAAGTAGTCATTGCTTCTTCTCCACAGGAAGGGCACTCTGTTTTTAAATTTGTTGCATATCCACAATAATGACAACGAAGCATATTGCTGGTTTTATGATAAGTTAAAGAAATATCACAGTTAGGGCATTTTTCTGTATATCCACAATTTTTACAGGATACAAAGGAAGAATAACCTCTACGATTTAATAATAAAATTACCTGTTCTTTTCTTTCTAAGGTAGTCTTTATTTCCGATATTAAACTTTTCGAAAAAGAACCAATTCTTCTTTTTCCTTCTTGATTCATATCTACTATTTCTATTTTCGGTAATTCTTTATGATTGACTCTTTCTTTTAATTCTATTAATTGATAAACGTGTTTTTTCGCTCTTGCATAAGATTCTAAAGTGGGGGTTGCACTTCCTAACACGACTGGACAAGAGTGATATTTTGCTCTCCATTTCGCAATATCTAAAGCATGATATTTCGGATTACAACTATCTTGTTTATAACTATCCGTATGTTCTTCATCTATGATGATCATACCAATATTTTTGAGAGGTGCAAAAATGGCACTTCTAGCTCCAATTACGATTTTTACTTCTCCTCTAGCGATTCTTCGATATTCATCATATTTTTCTCCATCACTTAAACGACTATGTAAAATCGCAATAGAATCTGTAAATCTTTTTTGAAAACGAGATACAATTTGTTCTGTCAAAGAAATCTCCGGTACTAAAACAATACTTTCTTTTCCTTCTTGCAATAACGTTTCAATTAATTCCATATAAACTTCTGTTTTTCCACTTCCTGTTACTCCATGAATTAAAAAAGTAGTGTTTGTATCTTTTTTTTCTAAAATAGTATCCACAGCTTTTTGTTGTAAAGGTGTTAAAGGATATTTTTTCACTATCTCACTATCATGTTTTAAACGATAAACTTCTTCTTCCTGTTCTATCAAAATTCCTTTTTTTAATAAAGTTTTCACACTACTAGCAGAAATATCATTGGCTTCTTTTTTTAAAATTTTTTGTTTTTCTAATATTATTTTTAAAATTTCTTGTTGCTTTCCTTTATAATTCTCTATTTCGATTTTTTCTTTCAATCTCAAATAATGCTCCATCTTTTTCGGAACAACTACTCCTTTTTTGGCTTTTAAAGCTTTTGGAAGCATGGTCTGATAGGCTGATATTAAAGTAGAGAGTGTTTTTTCTTGTATATATTTGCCAAGTTCTAATAGTTCTGGATTTAAAATAATATCTTGATCCACAATATCTATCATTTCTTTTAATTCATAATCAAATTCTTTTTCGTTACTAATTCCTAGCACAAATCCTTCTAAAGTTTGTCTACCAAACGGAACCACTACTCGAATTCCTATTTGAATTTGTTGCTCAAATTTTTGGGGAACCAGATAATCAAATGTCTTATCAATATTTTTATTGGATAATTCTACTAATACTTTAATGACCATGAAATCACTCCTTCAAACCATAAATTTATTATAACGAAAATAAAAAAGAATGTAAAATGAGGAATTTTTAAAATCCATTTAGAAAAAAGAAAAGAATTCTGAAAAATTCCAAAGAGAAAATTCAAAATTCATTCCAAAAAACACTGAAATTTTTTAATTTCCTAAATAAGTAATTTTGGCATAACCATTTCCTGTATTTCCTATCATCGTTGAAGAACCATCATGTGTTGGCATCTCTTTATTTCCGGCAATCATAATCGAATTGGTAAAAACATACCCACTATAATGTTCTGGTTTACCAGTATGAATTATTTCATTTTCCGTAGAAGAGTCTTCAATTGCATCACATCCAGGATATCCTGAAATAAAGGAAGAACCTCCTCCTGCCCCACCATGAGCACCTCTTCCGCCTGCATAATATCCACTTCCAGCTCCCGATTGATGAGTTACTTGTGGCAATATGTCTATCGATTTCCCAAATAAACCTGAATTTATTTTATTTTTTATTTGATTATTGTTATCATAAACGGTAGCCATTCCACCAGAAGTTTGGGTTCCACCTGTTCCTATCGTATGTTCACCATAACTAGAAATACTTCCAGATGCTTGATAATCTACTGCTTGTCCATCTCCACCTATTAATTCTCCACCATATCCCCCATTTCCAGCTCCATATTTCTTAGAATCTCCACTACTTCTATTTCTATTATTGGCTCCTCCACCACCTGCTGCTACCATAATTCTTGATTTTAAACTATCAAAATTATCCCATGTTCCATTGGTAAGACGAATATCGGTTGCTCCTCCTCCTGATGAACCAAATGCTTTTTGACCGTTAGATAAACTACCACCACCATTATATCCTCCATTTACACTATTACTTCCTGCTCCTCCTATGTATAAATATAATGGTGTTCCTCTTTGAAGGGAAATATTTCCAGCAGTATAGGCACCTTTCCCTCCGGTATAAGAATCAATATCTCCTCCACTGGCTCCCCATAATTCTATTTGATATATTCCATTATATAAAGGAGTAAAAGGTTGACTATCTTTTAGGTATACATAATTCCAAGTATCTCCCACATCACCATTTCCTAAATAGGTAATTTTCACATAGCCATCTCCTGTATTTCCTATCATTGTTTGAGAGTCATCATGGGTTGGCATCTCTTGATTTCCAGCAATCATAATCGAATCGGTAAAAACATATCCACTATAGTGATTTGGTTGGTTTGTATGTATGATATGTTCTTTTGTTGATTCTTCTTGAATGGCATTACATCCAGGATATCCTGAAATAAAGGAAGAACCTCCTCCTGCCCCACCATGAGCACCAGTTCCTCCAGAATAATAACCTCCTCCAGCACCTGATTGATCAAGAACATTACCAAATCCAAATCCACCTGTAATACTTTCTCCAATTTTTTGATCATTTTGATCATAGGAAATATGTTTTCCACCTTCTATTTGAGTTCCTCCAGTTCCAATAAAATGTTTATCATAACTTAGACTACTTTCCGATGCTTGATAGTCTGTTGATTGTCCATCTCCTCCTATCAAATCCCCACCATAGCCTCCGTTTCCAGCTCCATATTTCTTAGAATCTCCACTACTTCTATTTCTATTATTTGCTCCTCCTCCACCGGCTGCTACCATAATTCTTGATTTTAAACTATCAAAATTATCCCATGTTCCATTGGTAAGACGAATATCGGTTGCTCCTCCTCCAGTTGCGCCATAAGCATGTCCTCCAGCACTACTAGAAACAGCATCACCACCATTATATCCCCCTTCTATTGAAACATGTCCATCATTTCCTTTTCCACCTACATAAAGATATAAATTCTTTCCTTTTTCTAAGGTTAGATTTCCAGAGGTATAGGCACCTTTCCCTCCTAAATAGGTATCAATATCTCCTCCACTTGCTCCCCATAATTCTATTTTATAAATTCCATCACATTCTGGTGTAAAAGTTTGACTATCTCCTGTATAAGAAAAATCCCAAGTATCACCACTTTTATATTGACAACGATTTAATACTGATAAAGACTTTCCTTCCTTTAATACAAGGTTTTGATTCGTAAATCCCCCTTCTACTCCAAAAGTAATAGTCGTTGTTTGATTGGTTTTATTTTTAATTACTACTTTTACTTTTCTGTTCCCATCTTTTGTCATCTCTCCATATGGCAAATTACTTTCTTCCAAATAGTAACCAACTTCTATTCCTTCTACTTTGGGATTCAATTGATAATATAATTCAAATTTAGAATCAATTTCATTCAAAGATTTTATTTCTAACTCAAATTCAGAAGTACTATGATCTACTATGATCATCTGATTATCAATTAATCGATTACTTTTTATTTGATAATCTAAAGTTCCCACTATCAAATTCAACTTTCCATGTTCTTCTACTTGATGCGTAAAAAAAGCATAAGAATAATAAGCAGTAGAAACAAATAATACGGATAATATTAACAAACTAAAATAAATGATTTTTTTCTTTCTCATGATTTCCTCCTGGTTTTTAATTACTATACTTA
>CANRPT010000068.1 GCA_947632565.1 uncultured Bacilli bacterium
TATGGTATAATGTAAATGGATGTGAGGATATGAAAATGATTGTAAGTGCTGGAGGAACAGGGGGACATATTTATCCCGCTTTAGCAATTATTCATAAAATAAAAGAAAAGGAACCAAATAGCCAAATTTTATTTATTGGAACAACAGATCGAATGGAACATACGATTATTCCAAAGCAAAATATCCCTTTTTTAGGAATTGAAATGAAGGGGTTAAATAGAAAGCAATTTTGGAAAAATATTGAAGTATTCAAACAATATCGAAAAAATGTAAAATTACTAAAACAAGAAATTGAAAAATTTCATCCTGATATCGTGATTGGAGTAGGGGGATATGTAACTACTCCTGTAATTTATAGTGCCAAAAAACTAGGTTATAAGACTTTTATTCATGAACAAAATTCAATTCCAGGTTTATCCAATAAATTTTTAATTCGTTATGTGGATAAAATAGGAGTGAGTTTACCTGATTCTGTTTCTTTTTTTCCAAAAGAAAAAGTGGTATTTACAGGAAATCCTAGAAGTGAAGAGGTATTAAAAGAAAAAAGTATTCCGAAGAATCAATTAGGACTTGGTTTAACAGAAGATAAAAAATTAGTTTTAATTGTAATGGGTTCTTTAGGATCAACTACCATGAATCAGAAGTTAAAAGAAACACTACCTCTTTTTGCGAAAAAAGAATATGAAGTGGTATTTGTAACAGGAAAAGATTATTATGAGGAATATCGTAATACTAAAGTACCATCTAACGTAAAAATAGTTTCTTATTTAGAAAATATGCCTCAAGTATTAAAACATACCGATCTGATTCTTTCTCGTGCTGGCGCTAGTAGTATTGCTGAAATCACTGCTTTGGGGCTGCCTAGTATTATGATTCCTAGTCCTTATGTAACGCATAATCATCAATTAAAAAACGCAAAAAGTCTTGCAGAAAAGAATGCAACTGTTATAATAGAAGAAGAAAATTATGATAAAAAGTTAGTAATAGATACCATAGATTCTATTTTAAATAATCGAAAAAAATATCAAGAAATGAGTAAAAATGCTTCTAGTTTAGGAGTAAAGGATAGTGCTAGCAAAATTTATCAGATTTTAAGAACATTAATCGATGGTGAAGAAAAATGAAAGAATTCATAAAAGAAATTAAGAAACTAGATATTGGAAAAGTAGAAACAGATGTTTCTTTGAAAGAATATACAACTTATCAGGTAGGGGGGATTGCCAAAGCAATCATTTACCCAAAGAATATTGATTGTTTAGTTTTATTAATTCAAAAACTAAGAGCCTATCAAATAAAATTTATGGTTTTAGGAAATGGGTCTAATGTTTTATTTAGTGATAAGGTGTATGATGGTGTGTTAATTAAACTAACGGAATTTAATAAATTAGAATTTCATGGTACGAAAGTAACAGTAGGAGCAGGAGTTCCTTTAATGAAAGTTAGTCAACAGGCAATTCGAAAAGGTTTATCAGGTCTTGAATTTGCAGCAGGAATCCCAGGTAGTATTGGGGGAGCAGTTTATATGAATGCTGGCGCTTATAAAAGTGATATGGGATACATTGTTTCTAAAATCAAAGTTTTAACTCCTAAGATGACGGTAATTACTATGGTAAATAAAGAGTTAGATTTTCATTATCGTACTTCTTTTTTAAAAAAACATAAAGATTATATTTGTTTAGAAGCAACCCTACAATTAAAACATGGGAAGAAAGAAGAAATTGAACAGATTGTCTTAGACAGAAAAAAGAGGAGATTAGAGTCACAGCCCTTAGAATATCCATCTGCAGGAAGTGTATTTCGTAATCCAAAAGATTTATTCAGTGGAAAATTAATTGAGGATTTAGGATATAAGGGATTAATCAAAGGTGGAGCTAAAGTTAGTGAAAAACATGCTAACTTTATTGTGAATTTCGATCATGCAAAAGCTCAAGATATTAAAGAATTAATAGATTTTATTCAAGAAGCTGTGAAGGAAAAATATAATATTGATTTAACAGTAGAACAGGAATTTATTAATTGGGAGTAATCTATGGAAAAGAAAAGGAAAAAACAAATTCGAATTAAATTCTTACCAATCTTAGTTTTAATTTTGGTTCTTGGAATGATTGGATGTGGTATTTTTTTTCTTCTACAGATTCCAATTCAAAATATTTATATTGAGGGAAATAATTATCTTTCAGATCAAGAAATTATAGAGTTAGCGGGAATAGAAGATTATCCTAGTTTTTGGAAAACTACTATAAGTTCTATGAATGAAAAAATGAAAGAAAATCCATATATTAAACAAGTGAAAATAGTAAAAAAATTATTTGCTGAAGTTCATATTACAGTAGAAGAAGAAAATCTTTTATTTCGCAAAGAAGAGAATCAAATGGTCGTGTTAGAAAATAAGGAGGAAATTGATGATTCTTATCAATATTCTTTACCAATTCTATTAAACTATATTCCGGATACGAAATATGATAGTTTTATCAAAGGAATGAATGCGGTAACAGAAAGCATTAAATCACAAATATCAGAAATTCGGTATTACCCTAATACACAAGATGAAGATCGCTTTTTGCTATATATGAATGATGGAAATTATGTATATCTCACTCTAACAAAATTTAAGCAAATAAATTATTATGAAGATGTGCTAAAGGAATTAGATGGAAAAAAAGGAATTTTATATTTAGATAGTGGAAATCATTTTCAGATTATGGAAGAATAAAAGAATGCTAGTTTTATCTAACATTCTTTCTGTTTTAAATTTTGAATCTCTTTTAATGATAAACCAGTTGCTTTTGAAATATCATCAAGCTTGATACCAAGTTTTAATAAATTTCTAGCAATTTCCAATTTTTCTTGTGTAATACCTTTTTCTAATCCTTCTTCATAAGAATCTTTTCGTATGGAATTTTCTTCTTTCTTTCTCACTGCTTCATGATCATAGGCATAGATAAACTCTTCATCCATCGCTAATCTCTCCAATTCTTCGATAATTTCTAAATCTCTGGAATTCTTCGTAGCTTTTCTCATTTCTTCATAACTTTCTTTTTGAAATAAAGAAAGTCTGATATCAATTTCATTATTATCATAACATAATTCTTGAAATTCTGGTAAATAAATTTCAAAACTTTCAATATCTTCTATGACATCTTGAAGATGAGGTTCCATGAATAAATAATGAACTTCTTTTACTTTTGGAACTTTTTGATAAGAATAGTTATTAAATAGAATGAGTTTTGTTTCCATCGGATGATAGTTTTCTCCTGTTTCAAACCTGTTACCAGCGATACGATATAAATAACTATAATTTTTAATTCTTAAATGTTGATAATAAGAATCATTCATTTCTATAATAACGATTGTATCATCTTTTTTTAAGACTAAATCCATCCGATAATCTTTGATTTGATTTCCGGTGTTTGCTTCATTATCAACAAGTTCAAAACCAGATAAATCAAGACCACACTTTTCTAAGATAATTTCATCGAACCAAGGTTTCAACTTCGGATTCTTATAAAGGTACTTAAAGGTAGTATCACTACAGAGTTTCACAAATCTTACTTTTTCTTTTAATTTAGTCATATAACTCCTTTCGTTTTTAGAAGATAAATACTTTTTCACCCCCTATCTTAATTTATCCTCTTATAGTATTATTTAGAAAAAATGGAGAATGACTAAAAAAATAGAAAAAAAGTTGAAAAAAATAGAAAATTTTACAGTTTTAGACAGGAAGAAAGTCTTTTGAAAAACTAGACAATTCAGAATAGACATGCTATACTGAGAATAGAAAAAATAGAAAGGATTTAAGTAAAATACTTAAAGCTTTTTTATTTTGGATTTTTTCCTTATTTTATTTCTGTTTTAGAAACTTTTATAGATTTCTTTTTTTTTACAAAATTAATTTTTTTGTTATAAAGAAAAGATATATTTTATTTGCCTTTTTATTATTTTCCTAGTTTTTAAGTATTTTACTTAAAAATTGATATGATGAAAAAGAAAGTGATTTATTTTAGTTTATTGATATTAGCAATCATATTTGTATCTACTGCCTATTATTCTTATGCTTTCTTTACGCATAAACTAGAAGAACATGGAAAATTAAATTTGGTAGTGGGAACCTTAGATTATCAAATAGAAGGTAGTGATTTAAAAAATAATCAAATAGAAATCCCAGCAAATAGTTCGAAAAAAATAATAATTACGATTACGTCTTTCAATCGTATTGCAACGAAATATGAATTATATTATTTATTAGAAAATGAAAATAGTAATGTTCAAGTTGTTTATTTACTGAATACAAAGGATAAACCAGTAGGAGAAATAGAAGAAAATGGAAAGAAGAAAATAGCAGTTTATATAGAAAATAAAGAGAATAAGAATCAAACCATTACCTTTGGAGTAGAAGGTGGATTTATCAGAAATCAACTAGCATTAAAGAAAGGAAAGTCTATTTCACTAAAAGATTGGTCCACTTTACAAGTAGTACCTTCAGTAGAATATAGTGAGAAATTATGGAAATATAAATCAGAAATT
>CANRPT010000069.1 GCA_947632565.1 uncultured Bacilli bacterium
TCAGTGCACTTTCCTTTATAAATACTCTTTTTCCTATCTATTGCACTTAATTGTGCACTTTACTTAAAATTTAACGCCTTTTATTCTTCTAAAGGAATGGAATATAAGGAGGAATCTTTTACTAAGTTGTTTCCATAATAGTTTGGTACTTTTCCTTGAATCATTTTAATTGCTATGGGAATCTCACAATCTAATACCATTTTATCTGTTACAAACGGTAAGATAATTTGAGCTGTCATTTCTAATTTTACTCCTACTTCCACTAAAGCATTATTAATTCCATACTGAGTGATTTTTGTTGTGATATTACTATTTACATCTCCAATATAATGAAGTCTAATCGGAATTTCTGGTCCAATATTAGAAAGAATTGAATTATTGGTAACTACTCCCATTGGAACTTTCGTAATAATTCCTTTTTTTAAATCTTGAATTCTATCTTCTGGTAATTCCATATCATAAATTCCAATGGTATCTAATTCTCCCTCTTCCAATAGTTTTAAATTATTTTGAACCACACTTGTTGCAATATTTAAGACTTGATTCACGATAGTAGGATTAAAATCAATGGTTTGGATTTCTCCACTATTATTAATAAATGTTTCAAATAATTCATCTGTATTAATTTTATCCTCCAATACCTGAGCAATTGCTTTATTTACTACAATCGTTGAAAATTTGTTGATTTCTAATTCTGCTGTTTCTAATAAAATTGGTGTAATTTTATGATTCATATCAGAAAGAAAGCAGTAAACGGAAAAGATTACCAAAAGAATAGTTAGGAATAAAAGTTGGATTCTTTTTTTTGGTTTTCTTTTTTTTAAACGAATTCTCTTCTTCATATAGTCCCTTCTATCTACTTCATTATATGTAGAAAAAAAAAGGATATTTGAAAAAGGCTAGCAGATTAAACTAACCTTGTAAATAATTTAAAGATAAGATTTGTTGTGAAACAAACTAGAATGCCACATATCGTTGGAAGTAAAATCGCTAATATCATCCATTTCCAACTTCCAGTTTCTTTTTTTATCGTAAGACAAGTAGTAGAACACGGAAAATGTAGTAAGGAAAATAAGATTACATTCAGTGCAGTTAAAATGGTCCAACCATGATCCACTAATAATCTTTGTAACTCTGAAATGGAAGTATAATCCGTAATTGTTCCTAAATTTAAATAAGACATCAAAATAATTGGTAACACAATTTCATTTGCTGGAAAGCCAAGAAGAAAAGCTGTTAAGATAACTCCATCTAACCCAATCAGTTTTCCGAAGGAATCTAAAAATTGATTGAAATGTGCTAAAATACTAAGATTTCCAACTTTGATATTTGCTAAAATCCAAATAAGAATTCCAGCTGGAATTGTAACAATTACCGCTCTACCTAAGATGTGAAGAGTTTTATCAAAGACACTGCGGATAATTACTTTGATGATTTGTGGTTTACGATAAGGAGGAAGTTCTAAGGTAAAAGAAGAAGGTACTCCTTTTAACAAAGTTTTTGATAAAAGCCAAGAAATCCAAAAAGTCATTAAGATTCCAAATAAAATAATTCCTGTCAATATCAGTACTTCCCAGATTGAAGAAAACTTACTAGTCCCTACAAAAAACATAGAAATTAATAAAATCATGGTAGGAAATCTTCCATTACAAGGGACAAATGCATTTGTTAAAATCGCAATCATTCTTTCTCTCTTAGAATCAATAATTCTAATACCAACGACTCCTGCTGCATTACAGCCAAATCCCATCATCATACAAAGTGCTTGTTTCCCACAGGCCTTACATTTTTGAAAACAACGGTCTAAATTAAAAGCGATTCTTGGTAATACCCCTAAATCTTCTAATAAAGTAAAAAGTGGAAAAAAGATAGCCATAGGGGGAAGCATAACAGAAATAACCCAAGTTAGGGTTTTGTAGATTCCTCCTACTAATAAACTGGATAGCCAAGAAGGACAAGATAAATAGGATAGTCCTTCTAAAATAGGGGTTTCTAATCCTGCAAAAAAATTAAATAGTAATTCAGAGGGATAATTTGCTCCTGTGATGGTTAACCAAAAGATAAACATGGTTAAGAGTAACATAATCGGAATTCCTGTTTTTTTATTGGTTAAAAGCAAATCTATTTTTTTTTCCTTTTCTTGAAAACTTTCGTTTTCCAAGGTAATTACCTTTTTTGCTATGTTTTCTGCTTCTTTCATTTCTACTTGCATTAAAGTATCTTTTTCTGTTAATTTCTCTACTGAAATATTAGAAAGATTAATCTGGAAATGATTCTCTATTTCTTTTTGAAAAAAGGAATCTTCTTCTAATAACCTTAAAGCAAAAAAACGACTAGGTATTTTATCGGAAACTTTTTCTAACTGTTTTTCTACTTTTTTTACTTTTTCTTCTATTTTATCGGGATAATGAGTCTGAAATCCTTCTTTTTTTTGCATCATTTCTGGAAGACGTTTTTCTAAGTTAGAAATTCCCTTCTTTTTTCGTGCTTCTGTTCCTACAACGGGTACCTTTAATAGTCTTTCTAATTCTTTCAAATCAATTTGTACTTTTTTCTTTCTTGCCTCGTCTAACAAATTCACACAAACTAGTACATGAGGGGTAATATCTAAAATTTGCATGACTAAATTCAAATTTCTTTCTAAACATAAACTATCACATACTACAATTACTCCATCATACTCTTTCAAACATAAAAAATCTCTTGTGACACTTTCTTCTTCTGAGTGAGAAATTAAAGAGTATGTTCCTGGTAAATCTACCAGCTCATATTCTTCTTCTTGAAAGGAAAAGAATCCTATCATTTGGGCTACCGTTTTTCCAGGCCAATTTCCTGTATGTTGATGCATTCCTGTTAAAACATTAAATATTGTTGATTTTCCTACATTTGGGTTTCCTACTAAAGCAATTCTTTTCATCCTAACTCCTCCACTAAAATACTTTGAGAATCTGTCTTTCTAATTGCTATCGTTGCATTTTTAATCCGATAAGCAATTGGATCTTGAAAAGGACTTTTTAAATATGCAGTAACGATTGTTCCTGGAATAAACCCTAAATCTAATAATCTTCTTCGGATACTTCCTGTATTCTTTACTTCTATTACTTTCGCACTCTTTCCTATTTTTAAATTATTTAGTGTTATTACATTCTTCATATCATAACCTCACTAATCCTATCTTAATATATGAGTAAGGTTTGGTTTTGGACAAAAGAAAAACATCCAATATAGATGTTTTTCCAATTAATGGAATTTTTGAATTACTTTTAACATTGAAGAAAAAGTTTGATAATCTTCTTCCTGTTCAAAAATTATTTTTATTTCTTTGATATATATTGTATTTGCCAAAGTCTCCATTATGCAAATTAATATAAGGAGGAAAAGATTTTCTTTTGATTTTATAGCATTCGAAACAAAAATGCTACTTTTTTCTAGAAATAAATTTTCTTTTTCTTGAAAAGATAAAATTAAATTACGATAAATCTTTTTTTCATCAATTGGTTTTGGCTTTTGATTTGTAATCCATTTAGAAAAAATAATACTTTCTTTTTCTTTTTTTCCTATTTCTATTTTCACATTCTTTTTCAATAGTTTTTGAATTTCACGAAACCTACATCCTAATCCAGAAATATGATAATAAAAATAAGCAAGTTTTAAAAACAAATAATTCATAGGAATATAATCATTATCAAAATAAATTTTTGTGGAGTGACAATAAGGACAAATACAGTACCCGTTTCGATTGGTATTTTTTATTTTATCTACATAATAAATTTGAAAACAATGATAACAAATCGCAATATTATTATGATTCAATTTTTCTTGTAAAGGGGGATTATTTTTTAAATTTTTAATTTCTTCTAACATTTCTAGTAAAGTGTAATCACTACTAGGAAAGCTATTATCTGGATAGATTAACAGTTTTTCTATCACTAGTCGTAAGGTTTGATCCTTAATATTCTTAGTTTCTATTAGGTGATACAGTAAAATTAATATTTCTTCCTCTGTTAAGATAGATAATTCTTTCTTTTTAATTTCTTCTACTTTTTCTTGATAATTTTTAGGCATAGTTAAAAAATAGAAGACATCTTCTGTTAATTCTTTTAAGTCTACCACTTTTAAATTCTTATATTTTTCTAACCACCAATATTTCATAATTCCCCCTACTATTACTTTTATTATACACGTTTTTCCAAAGAAAACCAAAATGAAAAGAACTATTTTCTTTTAGAAAATAATTCCCTCAAATTTTTTTCTAAATGCAACCTTGAAATCAATAAGGGTTGCATTTAACTCAAAAAATAGAGGTAGTTGCATT
>CANRPT010000070.1 GCA_947632565.1 uncultured Bacilli bacterium
CTATGGGGTAAGGGGTTTTATTGCCTTTTTTTTAAAAACTTGTTTTTTATTATTGATTTTGGAAAGTAATATCATAATATTTCAAACATAAGAAAATTATATTATAATTAATTTATCAAATACAAATGAATTAGTTATAAAAATGTGCTTAACCCTTTTAGTAATCGCTCCAGTAACGAATCTGTTCGAACTTTTCGAACATTCAAGTATATCTCATCTCTATTTAGAGATGATTTTTTATTGAAATTAAAAATCCCTACAAGATATTTTGATATACTTGTCAAAATACTTGGGGATTCATTAATTATTTTCCTATCAACAAAACATATATTTGCAAAAGAATGATATGAATATAATACACAGATAAAGATGATTTTAAGTGAACGATTAATCTAATTCAAAGTATTAATGTTTGATATCATCATTTAATTACTTTATCTTCTATTTCAATTTTTTCTACAATCCCATTTTTAAAAGTATAATAAGGTCTAGTACCAATTACTTCAATATGATCTCCATGAACATAAATAAAATCTTCTTCCGGAAGAGCAATAACTTCTCCAACTGTTTGGGAAAATTTGATGATTGAATTCGTAAACTGATTGAATCTTTGCTCATTTTCTTCATCAGTCAATTTTGATTTTCGATTCGTATAATGTGGAAAAATGGAAATACCAGATATAGAATTAAAACCTTTAGTATCAGTTAAATGAACATCATTTGTATCCATACATGATATAACATCTATATCATATCCAAATATAACGGCGCCTGCACTTCCTCCAATTATAACTCCATTATGATTCATATAATCTCTAATATGATGAAAAGCACCACTTTGTTTTAGTCTAGCAAGAAATTTATATGTATTACCACCACCGATAAATAATGCAGAGTATTGCTGTAAGTCTTTAGAAGCAAGTTCTTCAAAATTTCTAACCATTTCTATACTTGGAATATCAACATTAGCTAATTCACCTTGAATCCATTCATAACAACTATCATAGGGATGATTATTTTCATCCATAGCAAGTGGTACATACAAGATTGGTCTTGTATGGTCTATTATCTCATTAAGTTTTTGATTTGCTAGTGTATTTTGTTCTCCAGATCCTCCTCCACAAAGTATTAATTCCATAAAACCACTTCCTTTAAACTACTTTTTTATTTATATGAATAATTGAATTTATGTATTTCTAGTTGTTTGTCTGATTTATCATATTTCATAGCATAAATTTCATAATCACCTGATATTTCAGGCAAAGTATTGTATTGATTAGTTGTCTTATTATAAATAGAATAATATGCATCATCATCGGATCTAAGTTGTGATGGAATTAAAATTTTTAATTTTGATTTTATTTCTTTACTGAAAATCCAATTACTATTATTTTCAATACTATTTACTAAATCACTAACATTCTCTTTATCATAATAAGCATTTATTATTGTATAATTAGTTTTATCTTCATCAAAATAAGTTCCCCACTCTTGAATTTCAAGTTCTCCATTATCTGGCAGTTTTGCATCTATTATATTTCTATAAGCATCTATTTTACTATAATCTTGTGAGAATGTTGGAAATAACCAAAATGAACCATATATTAATAATAAGAAACCAATTATAAATCCACCAACGATATTTTTAGCACATTTAAATCCAGCATTTTTGTATTTAAAACCAAGAATAATTGATAATAATGGAACTGGTAACCAACACCAAAATACCCAAGTGTTTTTAGTAAAATTAAACCCATGCTGAGGATTAATTTTATCAACTAAAGCCATCGTCCATAATGCTCCCCATAAACTACATATTGTTATAATAAACAATATAATCATAAATGTTTTAATAAAGTTAGGATGATGATATTTTTTAACACTTTTAAAAATAGAACGATCTCCAAGGTGATTTTCTAAATCTTTAATTTTTTCTCTTATAAAACTTATCAGTTCTAAATCACAACGATTTTTTTGAATGATTATTATTTTATTTTTCTTGTCAAACTTTAAATAAAAGTTTGTATCAGTTTCAACACATCGATCTATATCGTTGTAATTAATTTTTATAGTTTCTACTTTATCTTGTCTTATGAAATAATCGTCATAAAATTCGGTATGAATTTCGGTATCAACTAGTCCTCTTTTTTGCATTGAATTAAAGGATTTTTCTACAAAATGTTCTAATCTAACTTTATATAGTATCATTAAAAATATTTGACATACCACAAAAAATATTAATGTAGTAACTAAATCTCTATATAAAATTGCTATTATTGAAGTAATTATCAAATTGAATATTGTTCCCCAGATTACATAAGTCCAATATATTTGTGGGAAATACTTAGCCATTCTTTTGTATTCATAGGCATCAATTTTACTTTCACAAGTATATAAATATTTATCATTTGTTTTTTTCTTTATTTCCTTTTTTGTTTTTTCTTTTAATTCTTCGGGTTTAGCAACAATTTGTTCTTCTGGTTTAGTCATATATTGAATCTCTTTTACTATTTTTGTTTTAGGTTTACTCTTTTTAACTTCGTTAATAATTAAAGAGATAATAAAAGAAATAGCAAACCAAATAATTAAAATAACTAACAGCCCTGAAAAAAAATCAATCCAAGTTGTAGGCTCTTCTCCAGGTTCATCTGGCAAAAACATACCATAAAATCCTAATAATGATATACAAATTGATGGAATTCCAAATAATTTTAGAAAAAATACTGATTTCAAAATACTTTCTTTCTGCTTGCTTTGTTTACTCAAATTAACCACCTCTAACAAGTAAGACATATTCTTAACTTAATTATAGCACATTTTTAAACAAATCTATTATAGTGTGTTTATTCTATGATTTAATTATGGTATTATTATTTTAGTGATTAGTTGTTTATCAACTTTTACTATTAGGAGTTTTGAATAACCTTTGTTATCGCTCCATATGGAATTCATTCGAACCGTTTGGTTCGTTTTTTGTTATCGAAAAGTTACTAAATAAATAAGGAAATTAACAAAAGATAAATTCTACTACCATTGTTCAGTGCTATAAACAACTTCGTGTGTTTTCTCATTAAAGGCAACCATTAAAAAAGCACCATGATTACAATAGCCAGAATCATCACATCTACCATCGATTAAATATATTATATAATCATTTTCATTTTTAAATTTAGCAGGTGTACCATAAAATGCACCGTTTAATAAACCACTGGGTTCTGTATATTCATCTTGATGTCCAATCCATTCAGCTTGTTTTTGATATTTTTTATCAAATTGATCAAGTGTCATATTTTTATCAACATAGTATAACATATATCTTGTTCCACCTTGTAATACTCCAGGAGCATAGAAAAATTTAACATTTTCTACATCTTTAGGTATTTTACTTGGAAATACCTTTTTTAATCCAGGCGTGATAAAAATATGATAACTATAATATTTAGGATTGGTCATAGGATTGATAGCTTCTACAATTAGAACTAAAAACAATGCAACAAAATAATAGTGTAATAATAAAAAAGTAAATATGATTGAAATAATTTTAAAAACAGAAACTACTTTCTTTTTTTGTTTGTTTTTATATATTACAATCACAAATATAAGAAATAAAATAAATGGAATATAAGCTATTAACAATATGATGAACCGCACTTTCAAAGGAAAACCAACTGAATCATATGATAAAAATAGTCCAATAAGAAATGTGATAATACTCATTATAAGAGGAAATCGAATTTTTTTGAACGTACTTGTTTCTTGCCATTTTTTTTCAGGAGTTCTTCCCATTTTGAGATCTTTTGCTTCTTTCTTTGCATGTAAAAGTGCTATAGAAAATGCAATAATAAATAAAACAACAAAACCCACTATATTGCCAATAAAAAAATCTCCCCAAGTGAAAGCATCAGAATCAGTTTTATCAGTCATAGCAATGAATAATAATATAAACCATATACCATATGGAATAAAAAATAACTTGAGAAAAATTTTTGATTTTAAAATATTCTTTTTCTCATGAATTTCGTTACCCAATGAAATCACCTCATAAATAACAACATTTATTATTAATCATATTATATCATACGGCAGACTGTGTCCGCAACCTAACAAATCAAAAAAAAGCAAACCTCTTGAAATAGTTTGCCAAAACAGTATA
>CANRPT010000071.1 GCA_947632565.1 uncultured Bacilli bacterium
TTGCAATTTTGCAGTTTGTAGAGCAAAAAAATAGGACTTTTCTCATAATTTGTCCTATTTATAACAAGTATAACATAACTTTCTTATACTTGTATCCCCCAAAAATCTTATACTAAAACTGATATTTGGTCTTATACTGAATCTAATATTTAAACTGATAATTGATCTACCCTAGTTGAATATTTTAGACCAAAATGTCATAAAGTTTTTATCTTTTTCAACTGCATTGTCATAACATTTTGCAATAATATCTTGATTAGTATTTTTTTCAACTAAAGAACAAAGTTCGTTAAAATATTTTGTTGTTCCTCTATTTGTTTTAAAACTTTTAACTAGCATTTGTGGTATAGTTTTATTCTCTGTAATTACTAATAAATATACTAAATAATTTGTAGTATTAATATCTGTATTAACTTTCATTACAGAATATTTCATATTATCTTTTTCATAGTCTTTATTTTCACAAACAGTTCCATCATCAAAATAATACATATTTGGATTACTCTTCTTTTGCTTGTTAGTATATTTATATAGTTTTTTAATCTTACTATTCATTAATTTAACCCCCTTTTTTATATTTAACTTTGTTAATAGAGATATATATAATCCATCATCAATAAATGCCTTATCTAAGTCTAATATTGTAATATTTGTAATTTCGCCATTTTCTCTTTTCCCTTTTATTCTTTTTGCTTTATTACTTAACAATTTTAGTAAATCGTGAATATCAAGTTCAACAAAACCCATGACTTCCTCTTGATCATAATTTCTAAAGTCCATTATATCTATATTTAAATCTGCAATATAAAAGTATTGAAATTCTTTTATTTTATAATTTCTTGATACTACTTTATTACAAGTTCTTTCTTCTACAAAAGTTAATTTATCATACTTAACATCCAAACCAGTTTCTTCTTTAATTTCTCTTACACCATTTTTAAGAGTTTCCCCTGATAATAAATGCCCACCTGCAGTAATTTCAAGAAGTGGTGTTTTATTAACTTTATTATGATTAGGATTTTTTATTTGTAAAAATACTTTGTTCTTTTTACTGTTATATATTAAACATCCAAACACTTTATGCCAATATCCTAATTTATGAGCTTGATCTTTTTCACAATATCCAAGAAGATTAGCATTTTCATCATAAATATCAATAAATTCAATTTTATTAGTATTACCTGTTCTAAATCTATCTAAAAATCCATTTGCATCTTTTAGCATATCATTAAATTCTTTAATCATATTTAGTTTATATTTTTTAGATATTTGATAAGTAATAATAAATAGTTTATATAATCGATCTTTTACGAAGTCATAACTTGTATTGAAATTAGCTCTGTTTTTCTTAAAACGACACTCATAATTTTCCATTACTGCTTCTGTAAGTTGTCCTAAAAGAATTGTAAGTCCATTTAAATCATCATACTTATAATCTTTATATTCTTTGATTCCATACATATCTATATTTAATGCTTTTGCTAAATTTATTAATTGAAGAAGAACATCAGATAATTCATCACCAAGATTATCTACTTTTCTTTTATTTTCATTAACATTTTCATTGGCAAATAAAACATTATATACATGACCTAACTGAACATATAATTCATTTAAATATATTTGTGGATTCCACTCTTTACTTTTAGTAATATCAAAATCACTAACCAATTTTAATGCAGCATTATAATGAGTATCTAAAAATTTAATTATATCTTTCATTCTTTAACACCAACTTTCAAAACAAGTGGCTTTGCTCCATTTAAAGTAGAATTGTAAGTGTCTTTAACAATATTATTAGTTGATACATAAACTTTTATTCCTAATTTATAGGATAAATATGAAGCATCACTAATTTTCAAATCAATATTTTTAAGTTCTAAACTTCCATATTGATCAAAACTATATTCAATATTATTTAAATCAAAACCCAATTTTTCAAGCAATAAAGAACATTTATTTTTTATTATTTCTTCATTTATTTTTTGATGAGCTAATCGACAGCGATTTCTTTGTTCTTCACTACAATGATTATAATTTAAACATTCCTCTGTACCATAATATTGAGTTGATGGTCTTTTTAACTTTGTATTTAAACCACATGTATTTGTTTGGAAAACTTGTTGAGGATGAGAATAATCATTATTGAAATAATTCCAAGCATTTTCAGGCCATACACAATTTGCTTTTAAACAAGCTTCTTTGTTTTCTTTTATTTCATCCCAACAATCAATTTTATTAATGAATGTTTCTATAAGTGCTAAACCTGTTGTAACTGAAACATCTGTATATTTATTTACATAATCTAATATTTCTGTTATTTTTTTAGAATCTGCATTTTGTGGTAAAAATGGTCTAAAATAGTGTATTACATCTATTCCATTTTCATATAATTTCTTAAAGTTGCCTTTTAAAACTTGCTCTGATATTCTTGGCTCCATATCTTTACCTAATCCAGAATAACTAATATAAAATACTACATTTTGTCCTTTTGCTTTTAATAATTTTACTCTATCAATAACATCATCAGTAATTTTACATTTAGTAATAATAATCAAATCATTCATAATATTATTTTTATCTAATTCATTCAGAAGTTCTAATAGATATTTAATATTTTTTGGATTTACAAAAATATCTGTATTTGGAAATAAACATAAAGGAATAGCTTTATCATAATATTTATAACTTAATAACTTTTTTATTACTTCTTCTGGTGTTGCAAGTTCTCTAGGAAAACAATTGTTATCATTTGTTGCTTGTAACAAACAGTATTTGCAACCATTAGGACATCCAACTATTGAATTTATTGCTAACCAACTAGAGTGCATCTCAATTACAGACATATAATCACCTCGTTTTTAATTGGTGATTATTCTAACATGATTATTACCAAATATATCCATGCAATTTTACAAGCGAAAGTGCAAATTTGCAATCAAAAAACCTAACCCTTTAAAAGAGTTAGGAATAATTGACTTAGGGCTTCGAAAGTTTCCTAAATACCAATTACTATTATTATATTCAAACTATTAACTTTTATTCATTTGGAAAACCCATTATATTTAAGATGTTTTTAATATCAATAGATTTAAGTTTTTTTGATAATTTATTTATTTCACTATTTATTTCTTTAATAAAACGTTTCTTTTGTCTATCATCTAATAATAATTCCATACATTTCATAATTATATAAAGATTTGTTGATTTATCATTAGTATTATATGTTTTATCAATTGTCTTAAAACTTATAAAGAACTTACTATGAAATGTATATAATCTATTATTATGAGCACTAAAATTACGTACTAAAGTAACATTTAAAAGAATTTGTTTCAATAATTTATCAGATAGTTTAAAGTATTTACTTATTCTTTGTCTATCTTCCTGTCTCAACAATCCATAATACCTACTTATTTGGCCCATAGTCATAATTTTCACTAAAACAAATGGTGGTATAAATCCATATTGATCTTGATAGTGAGTTATAGCAGAATGTTTTCCGTAATTTTGTTTTAGTTCTTCCCCAACACTAAATACAATATGTTTAATAGAATCTATATCAGCTTTATCATCAAAATTCTTTATTTTTAAATAATCTTTTACTCCATATTTTTCTGATATTGTATTAGCTATCAATGATTTAATAATCATTTCTATTTCAAGTGAGTATTTTAAAAATATTATTTTTAAGTTCTTATCAAATTCATACAATGCAAAAATTTCTTCAAAAGTAACACCTTTTATATAGTTATTATTTAATTTAAAAACTTCTTTATATGTGTTTACTATGGAATAATATGTATATCTTTCAAACAATTCTATAGCTTTTTTCTTGTTTTTTACAATAATGCCTTTAGATAACATGTGATTTAACAATTCTTCGTTACTTTTGTATTCCTTCATTTTTGCCTCCAAAATAAAATTGACTCAGGGCTTCAAAAGTTTCCTGAGTACCAATTACTTATAATTATACAATTTTTCTTTTAAATGTCAACAGTTTAGCAAAATCTTTTCAAAAATTCTTGTGCAATTATAATAGAAATGTGACAGTTATTCCAATTTGCCATCAAAATTTCAGGAACCGATAATGTGATAATAA
>CANRPT010000072.1 GCA_947632565.1 uncultured Bacilli bacterium
AACCTACCTTTTTATGGTAGCATTATATCAAATTTTCTTTGCGAAGAAATTTTTTTCGAATTTACTCTTTTTGGCTGTTCAATTGAATAATTCTTTCTTTTTTTTTCGAAATATCATATAATAGAGATGTTAGAGGTGATACGATGTTACATTTAGATAATAAAGGTTGGGGACTTGGAGTATTACTTGCTTTTCTTGTGGTATTTTTTCTTGCAATTATATTCATTTCTATTGGGGCCTCTAATTTAGGGTTAAATTAGAAAAAAGTTGTTGACTTTTCATCTTGGTAGTGCTATATTAAATACGCTGTTAAATTTAGGTTTTGTTTTTTACAAAACTTATCTTTAAAGAAGAAAATGATACACCTGGATATGTGTAAAGGAAAGGAGAGAAAATATATGCCTACAGTGCAACAATTAGTAAGAAAAAGAAGAACAGATAAAGTAAGAAAGAGTAAATCTCCAGTATTAGGATTTGGACTTAATACGATTCAAAGAAAAACTACTGAATTAAATAGCCCACAAAAACGTGGAGTATGTACTCGTGTAGGAACCAAAACACCAAAAAAACCAAACTCAGCATTAAGAAAATATGCTCGTGTTCGTCTATCCAATGGTAAAGAAGTAGATACTTATATTCCTGGTGAAGGACATAACTTACAAGAGCATAGTGTTGTGTTAGTTCGTGGTGGACGTGTGAAGGACTTAATCGGAGTTCGTTATCATATTATTCGTGGTACCTTAGATACAGCTGGAGTAAAAGATAGAAAACAAGGTCGTAGTAAATATGGTGCTAAGAAACCTAAAAAGTAAAAAATAAAAAATAAAAAATAAAAAAACAATAAACTGAAGGGAGGATGTAATCATGCGTAAAAGACAAGCAGTAAAAAGAGATGTTTTAGCTGATCCTATTTATAATTCAAAAGTTGTTACAAAATTAATTAATCGTATGATGATTGGTGGAAAAAGAGGAAAAGCTCAAACAATTTTATATGATGCTTTTGATATGATTAAAGAAAAAACTGGAGAAAATCCACTTGATGTTTTTAATAAAGCATTAGAAAATATTAAACCACTACTGGAAGTAAAATCTCGTCGTGTTGGTGGATCTAACTATCAAGTACCAGTGGAAGTTAGTGCAGAAAGAAGTCAAGCACTAGGACTTCGTTGGTTAGTAAATTATGCTAGATTAAGAGGCGGAAAAGGAATGGCTGAAAATTTAGCAAATGAAATTATTGATGCTTCTAATGGAACAGGAGCAGCAGTAAAGAAACGTGAAGATACCCATAGAATGGCAGAAGCTAATAAAGCATTTGCACATTATCGTTGGTAGGAAAGGAATTATATATGGCTCGTGATACGTCGTTAGACAAAATAAGAAACTTTGGAATTATGGCACATATTGATGCAGGAAAAACGACCTGTACAGAACGTGTATTATTCCATACAAAGAAAATCCATAAGATTGGAGAAACTCATGATGGAGAATCTCAAATGGATTGGATGAAACAAGAACAAGAGCGTGGTATTACCATTACTTCTGCAGCAACAACAGCTTACTGGAAAGGATATCGTATGAATATCATCGATACTCCTGGACACGTAGATTTTACTGTAGAAGTAAGTCGTAGTTTAAGAGTATTAGATGGAGCAGTAGCTTTATTAGATGCTCAAGCAGGTGTAGAACCACAAACAGAAACTGTTTGGCGTCAAGCAACAGAATTTTCTGTACCTCGTTTATTCTTTGCAAATAAGATGGATAAAATGGGAGCTAATTTTGAATATACATTAGGTTCTATTGAATCTCGTCTTGGAGTTAATGCAAAACCTATTGAGTGGCCAATCGGGGCAGAATCAGAATTTCATGGAGTAGTTGATCTTGTTACCATGAAAGCATATGAATATGATGGAAAACAGGAAGAAAATGCTAAAGAAATTGAGATTCCAGCTGATTTAAAAGAGATTGCGGATGCAAAGAGAAATGATTTAATTGAAGCAGTAGCTGAATTTGATGATGAATTAATGGAAAACTACTTAGATGGAAAAGAAATTACAGTAGAAATGTTAAAAAGAGCAATTCGTACTGGAACTCTTGCCGTAAAATTTTTCCCAGTACTATGTGGTACTGCTTTAGGAAATATGGGAGTAAAATTATTGCTTGATGCAGTCATTGATTACTTACCAGCTCCTACTGATATTAGTTCTGTAGAAGGAACAGATTTAGATGGAAATCCTGCTGTAAGACATCCATCTGATAATGAACCATTTGCTGCTCTTGCATTTAAAGTTATGACTGATCCATTCGTTGGACGTTTAACATTCTTTCGAGTTTATTCAGGACATTTATCTAGTGGTTCCTATGTATTAAATTCTACGAAAGATGTAAAAGAAAGAGTTGGACGTTTATTATTGATGCATGCGAATAATAGAACGGAAATATCTGATGTATATACAGGAGAGATTGCCGCTATTGTTGGACTTAAAAATACGACAACAGGAGATACTTTATGTGATGAAAAGAAACCTGTAATTCTAGAATCTATGGAATTCCCTGAACCAGTTATTGAAGTAGCAGTTGAACCAAAAACAAAAGCAGATCAAGAAAAAATGGGAATTGCTCTTCAAAAACTAGCAGAAGAAGATCCAACATTCAAAGTACATACTGATCAAGAAACAGGACAAACCGTGATTGCCGGTATGGGAGAACTACACTTAGATGTATTAGTAACGAGAATGAAAGATGAATTCCAAGTAGAAGCTAATATTGGTAAACCACAAGTTGCTTATCGTGAAACGATTCGTCAAGCAGCTGATTGTGAAGGAAAATATATCAAACAATCCGGTGGTCGTGGACAATATGGACATGTTTGGGTTAAGTTTGAACCAAATCCTGATAAGGGATATGAATTTGTGGATGCTGTTGTTGGTGGAGTTGTTCCTCGTGAATATATTCCAGTTGTAGATAAAGGATTACAAGAAGCATTACAATCTGGTATTTTAGCTGGATATCCTATGATTGATGTAAAAGCTACTTTATTTGATGGATCATATCATGAAGTAGACTCTAATGAAATGGCATTCAAGATTGCTGCAAGCTTTGCTTTAAAAGAAGCAAAAAATAAATGTAGACCAGTACTTCTTGAACCTATTATGAAAGTAGAAGTAACTACTCCAGATGAATATTTTGGAAATGTTATGGGAGATTTAACAAGTCGTCGCGGACGTCCACTTGGACAAGAAAGTGTTGGAAATGCTGTTCGTTTAGATGCCATGGTACCACTTTCTGAAATGTTTGGGTATGCAACAAGTTTGCGTTCTAATACACAAGGTCGTGGAAACTTCGTAATGGTATTTGATCATTATGAAGAAGTACCAAAAAATATCGCTGAAGAAATTATTAAGAAAAGCGGTAATTAAAAATATTAATAACAGAAAGTAATTTCTGTTGTTATAAATGTTTTATCAGAAATGATAAAATGTATCAAAACAGTTGAAAAAATTTCAATTGTTAGATAAAATATAAGATGTATAAATAAAAAAGGAGGAAATGAAAATGGCAAAAGGAAAATTTGAACGTACTAAACCACATGTTAACGTAGGAACAATTGGTCACGTAGATCATGGTAAAACTACTTTAACAGCCGCTATTACAAAAGTTTTAGGTGTTGCTGTTGACTATTCTGATATCGATAAAGCACCTGAAGAAAGAGAAAGAGGTATTACAATTAATACCGCACATGTTGAGTATGAGACTGCTAAACGTCATTATGCTCACGTTGACTGTCCAGGACATGCTGACTATGTTAAAAACATGATTACTGGTGCAGCTCAAATGGATGGAGCAATCTTAGTTATTGCTGCAACTGATGGACCTATGGCACAAACTCGTGAACATATCTTACTTGCTCGTCAAGTTGGAGTACC
>CANRPT010000073.1 GCA_947632565.1 uncultured Bacilli bacterium
TATATGGGTTATTTTTATTTCGGGATATCCTAATTTAAATTTATACTTATTCGGGATTTCATTATTTTAATTAACAAGTTTTCTTTTATAGTAGACAAGTAACTTTTTGATTGGTATAATAAATGCAAAAAAGGAGAATCGTTATGGGAATTATCAAACAAAATCAACGTGGTAGTGTAATTGTTATTAGTGGTCCAAGCGGATCTGGAAAAGGAACGATTATTAATCGTGTATTAGAAAAAAATCCAAATACTTGGTTATCGATTTCCGCAACAAGTAGAAAGATGAGAACTAATGATATCAAAGATGTAACCTATCATTTTTTAACAGAAGAAGAATTTTTACAGAAGATAGAGGATGGCTATTTCTTAGAATATAATCATTATGTTGGTTCTTATTATGGAACACCCAAAGATATTATTTTTGAAAAAATAGAAGCTGGAATTGATGTCATTTTAGAAGTAGAAATTAATGGAGCTCAAAATATTAAAAAATTAATTCCAGAAGCTATCTTTATCTTTATTATGCCACCTTCTTTAGAAATATTAGAAGAAAGGTTAAGAAAAAGAGGAACCGATAGTGAAGAAAAGATATTGGAACGTTTTAAGATTGCTTATCAAGAAATGAACGAAGTAACAAAGTACAATTATGTAGTTGTTAACGACGACTTAGAAGAAGCAATTGCGAAAGTAAATGCAATTTTACTAGCCGAAAAATGTAGAGTAGATCGTATAGAAGAAGTATTCTTAAACAACAATGAAGAAGAAGTACACGAGGGATTAATGGAAAATAAAAAATTTGATAATTCCAAATAAAAGACCGTTAGAAAATAACGGTCTTTAAGATTCTAGAAGTATTGGCAAAGTTTAGTTTTGCTACTTCTTTTAATTTTTCACTGCCATAGGTAGCAACGATTTCTTCTCCCATTTTATCGACATCTTTTCCAGCCCCTTTTGGTAGAGGAAGATGTAAACTATCTGATAATTTATCAAATTCTTTTAAAAAGAGATATCTGCTAATTACACTGCTACAAGCAACCGCTAAATTTTGATCTTCTGCTTTGGTGATAAAAGTAATGCCTCTTTGTATTTCCGTGGATTCTTTAACATAATCATAATAACGATTTTCTTTGGCAAATTCATCCACAATAATGTAATCATAAGCATCTTTCGTTTCTTGTACTAATTGATATAATACTTTATTATGCATAATGGCTTTAATTTTATTCATATTATTATCTTTGGTATGTTTTTCATTATATTCTTGATTTGTCAGAATAATACTTTTATAAGAGATTCTTTTTGCTACTTTAGGAGCAATTTCTAAAATCTTTTGGTCAGTCATTTTCTTAGAATCTCGAATACCCAGTTCTTCTAAATAAGGAATATCTTCTTTTTTAACATAAGAAGCAGTTACCACAATAGGTCCAAAATAATCTCCCGTTCCCACTTCATCAGAACCAATCGAAGAACAAGAATAATATTTTCCTTGTTTTTTTTTCTCCTTTTTTTCTGCTTTATTTTGCCCATCCATTTCTAACCACATAGTACTATCAACATCGGCACTAGTTCCTTGAAACATTATTTTTCCACTTTCATACATAGTGACTACAGTATCACCATCTTGAGCTTGAAAAACGACATAGGGAATCACTTTATCTCTTTTTTTATCGGCATAGTATTTTAGCATCTTTTCTTTGGTTTTATCACTAACACGAATGACACAATTCATAAAATTCACCTTTTTCTAATATTCTAACAAAATTATATCGAATTTTTTCTTCTTTTACAACCAATCAATAGACAAAATTATGAAAATAAGATATCATGATAGTAGGATGTGAAGGGTATGCAAGTAATGAATGGTGTATTAACAGAAGTTAAAAACGAAGATATTATAAATGGTACCTTTGTATTCCCAGAAGGAATTACCAGTATAGGAGAATCTACTTTTAATGGTTGTAGGTCCTTAACCTCAGTTACATTACCAGAGAAAGTCACTAGTATAGGAGACCATGCTTTTTATAATTGCAGATCCTTAACTTCCATTACTTTACCAAAAGGAACCACAAGTATAGGAAACTTTGCTTTTAAGGAATGTGTTTCCCTAATTACCATTACTTTACCAGATAGTATCACCAGTATAGGAGAATGTGCTTTTTATAATTGTTCAATTAAAGAACTTTATACACCTTGGGGTAGTTGTGAAATAAAGGATAATTCTACCGAGGACATAATTCAAAATTATTTATATTTATATGCAAATTCTATTTTGAAAGAAAAATACTTATCTCTTGATGATTTCATATCTAGTAATACTTTTATTTATAAATTTATTGGTGGTAACATTATTTATCATACCAATGCTATTCAAAAATTCAAAAACTTATTTTATAAAATGAGAAATGAATATGATATTCCTACAGGGCTATTGGATAGAATGAGCCTAGAAATGACAGAAAAATTTGATTTGAAAACATGGAATCGTATTAAAAATGTTTTTGATTGGCATGATTCTATTGAAATGACAGAAGCATTTAGTGAAATGATAGCCGTCTTTGGATTATTTGAAAATGATTTAGAAAAAGAAAAAAGAATTTTAGATTTTATCCATCTTTTTCGGAGAAAGTCTTATATCATGACAAAAGATGATTATTTTATAATGGATGTTGATAGTACGCCTTATTTTGAAAAAAAAGAAACGACTTGTATGTTATTAAAAGAAAAAACAGATATTCCAATTGAGTTTCAACCTTATTTAAAAAGAAGGCTATCAGAATCGGAAATTAAAAAAATTAAAAAGTTAAATGGTACTTATGGAAAACAAATTAATGAGTTTTTAAAAGTTCATTATCAGGTTTATATTTTTGAAGATTATCAGTTAAAAGAAGAATATTTGAATCAAGAAGATATTAAAAAGGGTTTCTTTTTTTATAAAGATTTATATGGTTATTTTACATATCATAGTCTACATCGTATATTTGATGGATGTGAATTAACATTTAATTCTGATTTTTATCATTTCTTGATGGATAATTTAGAATTTATTTTGCATGATCAAAGATTACAATCTGAAGTCAAAAATATTCAAAAGAACTTTGAGAAAATGAAAAATCATTATCTCATTCAATCAGGAACTACAGAAATTACTTTAAAACAAGCACTTGATTATTTAGAAAATATTAATTTTGATTATCATGATGGAAATTATGAATTAGCACTAGATGTAAAAAGAGCAGGAGTAAAGAATGAAGAAGCTTTTCTTTATTATCAAAAGTTATTCGAAGAAAATGATGTTAGAAAATTAAGTTCCTTAATAAAAAGAAGTCATACTTATGAAATTGATGGTTATACGATTCAAGCAGAATTATTAAGAAAAGATGATAGTTTTGGTATGTTAGTGGGAGAGATTAACTATACCGATTGTTGCCAAGTATTTGGAGGAATTGGTCATAATTGTATGGCTCATGCAGTAAGTAGTGAAGATGGAGGAATCTTTGTTACTAGATTATTGAAAGATGGAGAATGGATCTTATTAACAGAATCATGGGATTGGCAAAATAATAATGTTTATTGTCATGATAATATAGAAGGAACTTCTTATTTTAAAAATAGTCCAAGTAGGTTACAAGAAGCAGTGGCAAAAGTACTCGAGGAAGATGGAAAATATCTAATCGAAAGAAGTAAAGAAGAAGTAGAGAAGTACATCTTAACAAGAAAAAAGGCAATCGAAAAATCATTATCTAGAGAAAAAGAAAAGCAGTTAGAAGAATTAAGAAAATTAGAAAATAGAGAAGTAATTCGTTTAGTAACAGTAGGAGCTGGAAATAGTGATTGTGCGCCCAGACAAGGGTTAATAATCTAGCAAGAGGAAATCTTGTCTGTTTAAGGTCTAACCAACCAGCAGTAG
>CANRPT010000074.1 GCA_947632565.1 uncultured Bacilli bacterium
GTTATTCTTCAATAGGACATTTTAACTTATAAATACTTTTTTTAAATTAGGACATTTTAACTTATAAATCACAAGATATTCAACTTTTGTTGAAAGAAAGAAAATTCTAGCGTATAATAAACCTGGTGATAGAAATGAAAGAAGCAGAAAAAAAGATAATCGAAGTAATTGAAAAAATTAGACCATTTCTAATTAGTGATGGTGGAAATATTGAATATGTGAAATTTGAAAATGGCATTGTCTATGTTAAAATGATGGGACATTGTAGTAACTGTCCCATGTTAGATGTTACTTTAAAAGATAGTATTGAAATGGCACTTATTAATGAAGTACCAGAAGTAGTAGAAGTAAGAAACATAAGTGAAGAATAACTTATGTTTTTTTAATTAACCAAGGAATCACAGGAATTCCATATTCTTCACGAAAAAACAAATTAATCTCTCTAGCAAATCTTTGAAACTCTACTACTCTTGTTTCTAGTGCCAATAAATCTAAATCTTCTTGCTTTTGAATCATTACTTCTAAAGAGTCAAAAATAAAACTAGGAAATAAGACTCTTGCAAATAGTACACGGATTCCATATCTAGAGTAATAATGATGCTCTAAATATCTTTTTAATAAATCTAAATCCCAAACATGATGTAAAAAAGTAGATTTTATATATTCACTTAAGTCTCTACTAGGATGATCAATAATAATTTGAGTAGGATCATAGTAATCATAAAGTTCATAGTTAATATTAACACGCACATGTGAAACAACAAAACGATCACTTTCTTCTTTTTTTTCTTCTTTTTCTGTTTCTTTTAAATAAAACAGAGCATTTTCTGCAACACCTACAAAATAATGAAATAAAGGATACAAATTCTTATAACTATCTTGTCTTAAATAAAACCATTCTTCAAAGTAATCTATTTTATTTTCCCACAAGGATACCCAAGGAAAATGATTAAGAGGTGCTAAAGATTGATTTATCGTAAGAAAATAGGTTGTTTGAATATCAAAAATACTAATCTTATCATTTCCTATTTTAGAAAGTTGTAATAATACATAAGGTTTATGATCAATAAAACTAATTAATTTCTGTTCTTTATTTTCAATAATTGTAAAGAAATATGGATATTTTCCTAATTGTTCTTTTAAAGAATAATAATAATTTATAATGCTAGGATTTGGACATAACTCTAATAGGTAGCGATTATTATCATGATAAAAAAAATACTTTCCATTTTGGAAGGATATATCATGAATATTCAAACTATAATAATAATTAATAAAGTTTTTCATATTTATCTACCTATAATAAGGTATGAAAAAAACACTAAAAATATTAGTGTTTCTATTTTTTTATTAGGCTACTCTTCCATATCCATAATGTTCTTCTTCTGAAGATGGAAATTGAACTATATTGGAATTATCAGTATGCTGTTGTAAAGATTTCATCTGTTTTTCTAATTCGGCAGTCTTTTGTACTAAATTATTATAAACTTCTGTATTACTAAGCAATCGTTCATGCATCTCTCTTGCCTTATAATCATTTTTTTCTGCTATTGCTTTAGATTGTTGAATTTGATTGGACAAATCTTCTTTCATATTTCCCATCAAATTTTTCTGTTTTTCTAATTCTTCCAAATATCTTCTTTGTAAAGCTTTATAATTTTCTGTGGCATCAGCAATTTTCTTTTGCATTTCATTATTTTTGACTTCTGCATCTGCTAATTTTCTGGCAGATTCTTCTTCTAATTTTTGTGCTTCTTTCACTTCTTCTTGCATTTGTTGTAGTTCTCCACGAACTCCTGCAATTTGAGAATAATGTTCATCAAAATTAAAGTTTCTATTGTTATCAGCTATTGAGGTTTGAGTATTTGCAACAAAATCAGACTCTTCCCTTGTTCCTACAACAGATTCTTCTGATACAGAGGAAGTTGATTCTCTATGATAAAATGGAATCTCTGTTTCCTGATAAGAAGCTTGGTACTCAGGTGTATAATATTCACTTGATTGATACATATTAGGTGCTTCATCTACATTAGATTGTTGTGTTTCTTCCATTGTAATATTTTCTCTTAAAAATTTTTGATAACGGTTATCCATATTATTTTTCATGTTTTCTTTTACATTAATAGGTTTAAACCCGTTTAAAACATAATCTTTTCCTTTTCCTATTAACAAAGTAATTTCACTTTTTATATCAATTATCTTTTTTGTAATGGAACTATGTTGTTGCTTTTCCATTGAAGCACTTGGTTTTTCCATAGTTTTATGAGGAATATTCCAAATATGTCTTTTAGAATTACGAAAACTTGTATCTTTTAATTTGATTTTATTTCCCTGCTTTTCAGGATTTTCTACTACTTCTACTAAATCAGACTGCGTTAGATTTGTTATCATTTGTATTCCACCTTTCTAGTCATCATTTTTTGAAAGTTCTCTTAATACATCCTTAATTCTAGACCACTCTTCATCACTTTCAATAGAACCTAGTACTGGAGTATCTCCACTTCTATCTACACTAGATACATAGATTGTGACATTCCCATTTTCATCTTTTTCATTACGAGTATAAACTACATACTCTTTTTTTGTATCATTAAATTCAAAACAAACTAATAATTCTACTTCTTCTTTGGTACCATCTTCTTTAATAATAGAAAGTACTTTTTTATCAGCAACTTGGCTATCCATACTTATCCTCCTTTTATCATATATAAATATATTGTACCATAATTCTCTTATAATTCAAGTATTTTAAGCATTTTTCTCGTTTTTCTTCTTTTCTAGAATAAAATAACGACATTCATAACTGCAAAAATCAGCAAGATAAGAATCAACATTTTCAAAATTATTACATTCTCTATGATTCGGATTTTCCTTTTGATAAAATCCTTTTAACCTTAATTTATCATAAGAATAATCTCCTACAATATAATCAAAATCTTCAAAATAGTCTGTATATTTCTCTGTAATATCTTCTAATTGAAAGGCATTTTTATAATTTTTGATAAGCTCATATTCTATATGATTTAACACAATTTTTTGCATCTGTTTTCCTACTTTCTGTTTCTATTTTCTAAAATCATTATAACACGATTCAAAAATTATGCAAATTTTAAGTTTTAGAAAATAAATATGGTTTTATTGACTTTTATGAGAATTTAAGTTAGAATGGAAACAGATGCGAAAGGTATCATATAATATAATAACTGGGTCTATAGCCAAGTGGTAAGGCATGGGACTGCAACTCCCCGAGCGTTGGTTCAAATCCGACTAGGCCCCTGACTTTGACAGTTTTGAAAGTAAAAAATCTCCTAAATCCTTGATTTATCAGGCTTTAAGAGATTTTATTTTGTT
>CANRPT010000075.1 GCA_947632565.1 uncultured Bacilli bacterium
AGTGCACTTTCCTTTATAAATACTCTTTTTCCTATCTATTGCACTTAATTGTGCACTTTACTTAAAATTTAACGATTTTTATTTCCCTTAAAAGATAATCATCTGTCATTCCTGCTATATAATCAATCACAATTCGTTTTGGATTCGTATTTTCAAGATAAGATGGATCCATTTCCTTTAAAAAAACTTGATAGATATTACTTTCTACTCGATGATTTTCTAAATCAGAAAGACATTTTTGAAATAATTGATTCATTCCTTTTTCATAAAAGTCTAACTGCTCTTTGGTATTTGCTTTTGCATAAATATTTTCATAATTAAACTTTTTCAAATCAAAAATAGCTTGAAAGACAGAATCACTTAATTTAATATATGGTTTTTGATAACTATTTGCTACCAAATCTAAAACAATGTTGTTGACAATTTCACGATTGGTAGTTCCTAATACTTGTTGAATATTTTTTGGTATGGAAGAAACATCAAATACCCCTAATCGAATCGCATCTTCAATATCTCTTCCTAAATATCCAATAATGTCACTAATACGAACTACACAACCTTCTAAAGTCATTGGTCTTATTTTCTGTAACACCTGAGGATCTGTGTAGCATTTTTCATATTCTAATAAAAACTCTTCTTTGGTTTTAGAAACTGGTTCATAAATATTCGATACCATTTCTCCATTATGGCACATAATACCATCCAAAGTTTGAATCGATAAATTATTTCCTTTTCCATTTCTTTCTAAAACTAAATAATTTCTAACGCTTTGAATATTATGATGAAACATTTCTCCTAATTCTCTTAAGGAAATACGATTTAAAATCGCTTCTCCTGTATGTCCAATCGGAGTATGACCAATATCATGTCCTAATGCAATTGCTTCAATTAAATCTTCATTTAAATTTAAAGCTCTTCCAATCGTACGAGCAATTTTACTAACCAATTGAACATGAACGATTCTTTTACTAATATGATCATTCTGTTGAAAAGAAAATACTTGGGTTTTATCTAAATATCTAGTATAAGATAAAGAATAAATAATGCGATCAATATCATGAAAAAAGTTTGGTCTAAAATCTTTGGAAAAGTCTTCCTCTTGCAAGCGAATTGCGTCCGTACTTTTGGTAGCATAAGGACTTAAATTTTCTTCTTTTTTTCGAAATTTTTCTTGAATTTCTTGAATAATTTTTTCCATACTACTATCCCTTCCTAATTATTTTATTTTCTGTCCTTCTCTTAACTGAATTACTTCTTTATTTTCTAAATATTCATCATATGGTAATCTTCTATCAATTTGTCCAACTGGTAATAATTCAATAATACGATTTGCGATGGTACTTACAAATTGATGGTCATGAGAAGCAAATAAAAGTTCTGAATCATACTTAATTAATCCATTATTTAAAGAAGTAATACTTTCTAAATCTAAATGGGCAGTTGGTTCATCCAAAATTAACATATTACTTGCTTCTAACATACATTTCGATAACATACAACGAGCTTTTTCTCCTCCAGATAAAACTGGAACTTTTTTAAAGACATCTTCTCCAGAAAATAACATTCTTCCTAAAAAACTTCTGAGTACGGTTTCATCATCAATATGATAGAATTGTCCAATCCACTCCATAATATTGATATCTTTCGTAAAGTAACTAGAATTATCCTGTGGAAAATAAGATTTCGTAATGGTTTTTCCCCAAATCACTTCTCCAGAATCGAATTTTTCTTCTCCCATTAAAATTTTAAATAACATAGTTTTAGCCAAATCATTACTTCCCACAAAAGCAATTTTATCTTTCTTTAAAACAGTAAAAGATACCTTATCTAAAATCTTTTTCCCATCTACAGTTTTACACAAGTTCTTTACTGTTAAAATTTCTTTTCCACTTTCTTTTTCGGGTTTAAAATCAATATATGGATACTTTCTAGAGGAAGGAATAATTTCCTCTAACTCAATTTTTTCTAACATTTTCTTTCGAGAAGTAGCTTGTTTACTTTTCGATGCATTAGCAGAGAATCTGGCAATAAAATCCTGCAATTCTTTGATTTTTTCCTCTTTCTTTTTATTGGATTCTTTCATTTGTTTTAAAGCAAGTTGACTAGATTCATACCAAAAATCATAGTTTCCAATATATATTTTTATTTTACCGTAATCAATATCTGCAATATGAGTACAAACTTTGTTTAAAAAGTGACGATCATGACTTACTACAATTACAGTATTAGAATAGTTAATTAAAAACTCTTCTAACCAATTAATAGCATCCAAATCCAAGTTATTAGTCGGTTCATCCAACAGAAGAATATCGGGATTTCCAAAGAGTGCTTGTGCTAGCAAAACTTTTACTTTTAATTTGGCGGGAATTTCTCTCATCAAAGAATAATGCAATAATACCTCAATTCCTAAATTAGAAAGTAACTCTCCTGCTTCGCTTTCAGCTTCCCAACCATTTAATTCTAAGAATTCTCCTTCTAATTCAGCAAGTTTCATACCATCTTCTTCTGTAAAATCAGTATGAGAATAAAGTTCTTCTTTTTCTTTTCGAATTTGATATAGTCTTTGATTTCCCATAATTACAGTATCCATTACGGTATAATCTTCATAGGCATAATGATCTTGTTTTAAAGTTGAAATTCTTTCTCCTTTGGTAACCATAACTTCTCCACTAGAAGTTTCAATTTCTCCACTTAGTAATTTTAAAAAAGTAGATTTTCCAACTCCATTCGCTCCAATAATACCATAACAATTTCCTGCCGTAAATTTCAGATTTACATCTTCAAATAAAGTACGTTTTCCAAAACGTAAAGTAACATTTTTTGTTTGTATCATGATATTCCTCCAAAACTATCCATAATTTTACTATAATTCGATAGATTTTACAAGTATCTTGAATGCACAAAAAAAGCCTTGTATCAACAAAGCTTTCATTTCTCATGGTCGGGAAAACAGGATTTGAACCTGCAACCCCTTGGTCCCAAACCAAGTGCTCTACCAAGTTGAGCCATTTCCCGATAATAATGGTGCGCTCGAAGGGATTCGAACCCCTGACCTTTTGGTTCGTAGCCAAACACTCTATCCAGCTGAGCTACGAGCGCATGACCCTTAAAACCGCTAAATATGTTTATTATATCATATGTCTCTTGTTTCAAGACAATTACAATCTTATCACGAAATATTTTAGAAGTCAATATCCCAAAACTGTTTTTTTATTTAATTTAATTGAAAAATGAAATGTCAATTTAAATATGCTTATAGACATTAAGTCTTTCAACTGTTTTTGTATTTTAGT
>CANRPT010000076.1 GCA_947632565.1 uncultured Bacilli bacterium
TTTCATAACTATATTATATCAAAAAGGAATTCCGTTAGGAATTCTTAATGAAAAGTTTACTTTTCATTTTTTCTTGAAAAATTTTCGAATAGAATTGAGAATTCCAGTAGTTCTTGCTAAAATGTAGTTAGGTGATAGCATGTTAGAAACAGCTTTAAAATTAATCAAAAAAATAGAAGATCAAGGATTTGTTGCATATATTGTAGGTGGTTTTGTTCGTGATTATTTATTAGGAATTACTTCTCACGATATCGATATCTGTACAAATGCTAGACCATCTGATATTAGAAATATCTTTCAAGATGCCTGTCTTCCCAATGAAGCCTACGGATCTACAACGGTATTAATTAAGAATATTCACTTTGAAATTACAACTTTTCGAAAAGAAATTACTTATATCAATAATAGAAAACCAATAGAATTTGAATATATTGATGATTTACTAGAAGATTTAAAAAGAAGAGATTTTTGTATTAATACCCTTTGTATGGATAAAAATGGAAATATTATAGATTTATTAAATGGAAAAGAAGATTTGGAAAAGAAAGAAATTAATACTGTTGGTGATAGTTATACAAAATTTGTAGAAGATTCCTTAAGAATCCTAAGGGCAGTAAGATTCGCAACAAGCTTAAATTTTTCTTTAAGTTCTGATGTCAAAGAGTCGATTAAAGAAACCAAACAATATGTCTTAAAATTATCTTATTCTCGAAAAAAAGAAGAGTTAAATAAGATTTTTACAAGTGTTCATGTAAAATATGGAGTGAAATTATTACTTGAATTAGGTTTAGATCAACAATTAAAATTATTTCGATTAAAAGAAATTACTTATTTTGAAGATTTAATAGGAATCTGGGCTCAATTAGAAGTGGATGATATTTATCCTTTTACGAAAAATGAAAAAGAATTAATGAACCAAATTCGTACTGTTTTAAAATTAGATAACTTAGATTCTCTTGTTTTATATCAATATGGTTTATATGTAAATAGTATAGCTGCAGGAATCAAAGGAATCAATAAGAAATTAGTTACTAAAAAATATAACGAATTATCAATGAAATCAAAAAATGAAATGAAAATAACAGGGTTAGACATCATGAAACTATTACATACAAAACCGGGTAAATACTTAAAAGAAATCTTAAAAGATTTAGAAGAAAAAATTATAACGAATCAATTATCTAATGAAGTAGAAGCATTAAAACAATATGTTTTAGAAAAATATGGTAGTACACAGATTTAGTGTACTTTTTTTTGAAATTTGTTATAATAAATAGTAATTGATAGGAGGATTATATGAAAAGTAGCAAATTAATAGAACTTTTAAAAAAAGGAAATTTTGTAGTACCTCTTTATTTATTTCAATTAAGAAAGAAGTTTCAAATAGAATTAGAAGAGTTTCTTTTACTTATTTATCTTACCAATTTAGGAACAAAAATTCTTTTTGATCCTAGTAGATTTGCTAGTGATTTAGGACTTAGTATGGAAGAAATATTATCTGATATTGATCGTTTAGTAGAAAAAAGGTATATTAGTATTGATGTTATTAAAAATGATAAAAATGTAATGGAAGAATATATTGTGTTAGAATTATTTTATGAAAAATTGACAAATTTTCTAATTGATGATTTGAATCAGGCTAAATTAGAAGAAGAAAAGAATAGTAATATTTTCGAATTAATTGAAAAAGAATTTGCTAGACCTCTAAGTTCCATTGAAACGGAGATTATTAGTGCTTGGTTAGAAGATGGTATGAGTGAAGAATTAATTACAGAAGCAGTAAAAGAGGCTGTTTATAGTGGGGTTTGCAATTTAAGATATATTGATAAAATTTTATATGAATGGAGTAAAAAAGGTATTAAAAATAGTCAAGATGTAGAAAAAAATCGCTTGAAATTTAGAGAAAAACAAGAGAAAAAGGAGAAGTTGGAGTTGTTTGATTATGACTGGTTTGAAGATAACGAAGAAGAAGAAAGTAGCATGGATTGAGAAATATTTAGATACTTTATTCCCAAATCCAAAATGTGAATTAAATTATCAAAAAGATTATGAATTATTAATTGCAGTAATGTTAAGTGCTCAAACAACAGATAAAAGTGTAAATTTGGTAACAAAAGTGTTATTTGAAAAATATCAGACATTAGAAGAATTAAAAGATGCTCCTTTAGAAGATATTATTTCGATTATCCATTCTTTAGGTACCTATCATAGAAAGGCTATTTATCTTTTGGAAATTGCACGAATTTTAGAGGAAGAATATGAGGGAAAAGTACCTTGTGACAGAAAGGCATTAGAACAGATGCCAGGAGTAGGAAGAAAAGTTGCTAATGTGGTATTAAGTGAATGGTTTCATCTACCCAACATCGCGGTTGATACTCATGTAGATCGAGTTAGTAAAAGATTAGGACTTGCTAAAAAAGAAGATACCGTATTAGAAGTAGAAAAGAAATTACAGAAAAACTTTGACAAAGAAAATTGGAGTAAAAGACACCTGCAATTAGTTTTATTTGGAAGATATCACTGTAAAAGTCAAAAACCACTTTGTGATGAATGCAAACTAAAAGAAATTTGTCAAGAATATCAGGAATAAAAAAACTATGGTTGAATTGCCATAGCTTTTACTTTTTCTTTTTCAATAAATCTCTAATTTCTTCAAGGAGTAATACTTCTTCACTTTTTACTGGTTCTTCTTCTTTTACTTCTTCTTTTTTCTTTGCTTTTGCTGTGAAAGTGTTAATTGCTTTTACAAAGATAAAAATACAGAATGCTACAATTAAAAAATCAATGATATTTTGAATGAAGTTTCCATATAAAATAGTAGCATCTTTGATGTTAAGAGATAAACCTGTAAAGTCAATTCCACCTAAGATTGCTCCAATAATTGGCATTAAGATATCATTTACTAAAGATGTTACAATTTTACCGAAAGCAGAACCTACAATAACACCAACCGCTAAATCTACTACGTTTCCACGAGCAATAAACTCCTTGAATTCTTTAACAATTCCTTTCATAACTCCTCCTTTTCCCATATTATAACAATTTTTTTAAGAGAAAAAAACATTATTTCAGGAAAATAGTGTTTTTTGATAACGTTTTTTAGAAAAAATATTCTGATAATTGATTGACAATCTTGTGATTTATAAGTTAAAATGTCCTAATTTAAAAAAAGTATTTATAAGTTAAAATGTCCTATTGAAGAATAAC
>CANRPT010000077.1 GCA_947632565.1 uncultured Bacilli bacterium
AAATTGCTTGAAAGATATTATATATGATTCTTAAATTAACTGCACTACAATTGTGCACTTTCAAAAATAATCTACATAGATTTTTTAATTGCATTATTTCAAAAATAAGAATATGATTTTCTTTTTATTTATGCTATACTTAATTTAGTAAAAATAAGGTATTTAAGTTAGATAATAAGAAGCTATCAGAATAACCTTGATTGTCCTTTTCGAAGGACATTTTTATATTGTTAAGTGGTACTTGATTTTGAATACTTTTATCTAATTCTAGACGAATTTGGTATTTCGCTGTAACATTACCAGTATTCGTAACTGTAAACTCATAAGGAGTAGTTTCTAAGCCTTGTTGATTGGTCATTGGATAGGCATTTTCCATATGAATGGTATCTGTTTTCTTTTTGTATTCTACTTCTAAATTACCAGTATACATCACATACTGTTTTCCTTTGGCAGTAGTCGTTAAATAAGAATAACTAACTCCTACAATTCCTAAAAATAGAAAGACAAATAAAATACTAAAAATGAGATAAAAATATTTCTTTTTTAATTTTTTCATTTTGCGAAACTCCTTTTCTTATTTAGACAATTTAAAATTTTATTAAGTTTCTAAGTATCTAACTTAGAAACTAATTTAGTATTTACGAAAAATATTTTAATACAACCAGGAGAAAGTCATACCTATGGAATGAAATTATGGATCGATATTAATGCAGGAAATGAGATTCAAGGAAAAACATTTAGTGCAAGAGTAGTAGTAGATAGCATTCAAGAATTAGCAGATTACTATGAAGTAGATACTAGACCAATTCTAACGCTAAAAGAGGGAACTTCTAATATTAGTTTAAGAGTGAATGATGATTATCAAGACTTAGGAGTAGAGAAGATAGAAGATGACCAAGAAATATTTACAAGTAGTGATGTAGTAACAACCATTGAATATTTTGATGGAACAAATGAAGAATTACAGACAGTAGATAAAGTAGATACTACTCAAACAGGAGTTTATTATATCACTTATCAAGTAACTGATAGAAGTGGAAATATTGGACAGGTAGTAAGAGTAGTAACGGTAAATAATGATACTCCTCCAAGTATTAAATTAGTAGGAGATGCAACAATTACTTTAGGACAAAGAGATTATTATAAAGAACAAGGAGTAGAAGTAGAAGAGAATGATAAAAGTTTTATCATAGGAGAAGTAAAGACCAAAGTAATAGGAACATATACCGTAAGATATATTGTGGTAGATTCGAATGGAAATCTAGCAAGTGTTATTAGAACAATAAATATAGATAAACCATATCAAGAAGAACTATTAAGTGGAGCATATCCAGAACTAACAGACAATTTAATTCCTATAACCATAGAAGAGAATGGAACTGTAAAAAGAGCAAGTACATTATCAACATGGTATTCTTATCAAGAACAAAAATGGGCGAATGTAGTAGTATTAAAAGAGGAGAATAAAGAATACGAAAATAATGAAGTAATTTTAGAAGAAGATATCGAAAGCTACTTTGTCTGGATACCAAAATATAAATATAAGCTATTTAATATGGGAGAATATAATAATCAAACAAGTTTTCAAGAAACAACTCCACCAACCATTGAGGTTCAGTTTGGACTTACTAATACTTCCAATAGTAATAGTGGAGAATGTACAACACCAGGGGTAGCAGGAGAAATAGGTTCTTGCAAATTAAATGATTATATGACCCATCCAGCTTTTTTAGCATTTAATAGCAATGGATTTTGGGTAGGAAAGTTTGAGACAGGATATGAGGGAGCAAATACAACAAAAGCAGCAGAAATAAATAGACCAGAATCAGATAAAATCATCATTAAACCGAATGTCTATAGTTGGAGAAATATCAATGTAGGAAATGCATTTCAAGCATCTTATGATTATTTAAGAGATGAAGATAGTCATATGATGAAAAATACCGAATGGGGAGCAGTAGCCTATTTACAACATTCCAAGTATGGTTCTCAGGAAAGTGTTAGGGTCAATAATAATAGTGCTTATATCACAGGATATGCTTCAACTGTAGAACCAACAAAAGGATATAGTTCTTCAAGTATAGATGGTAATCAATATGAAGCAATCAATCCAGGACAGGATGGAACTTATACTGTTAATTATTTAAATAATCAATCAAATATTGCATCAACGACAGGAAATAGAAGTGGAATTTATGATATGAGTGGAGGTGCTTGGGAATATGTGATGGGATATACGACAGGAGCATCTACTTCAGGAGGGGAAAGTGGGATAATTTCTATTTATTCAGATTTCTTTACAAATAATCAATGGCAAAAATATTATGATCGTTATACTTCTCAATCAACAAATCAATATAATAATCGAATCTTAGGAGATGCAACAGGTGAGATGGGACCATTTGGTGTTGAAGAAGATCCAGATAATAATAGAAGATCTAAAAGTAGTTGGTATAGAGATTATGCAGCCTTTGTGGACTCGTCTCATCCTTGGTTCCGCCGTGGAGGCCTTTATAACGGCGGTTCGAATGCTGGTATCTTTGATTTTGACAATCATACTGACGGTGTGGGTGATTTCATTTCTTTCCGAATTGTTTTAACGCCATAATAAGAAAAGAATGTTAGTTTTATCTAACATTCTTTCTCTTTTAGACTTTTTATTTCTAGTAGTGACAAACCAGTTGCTTTTGAAATATCATCAGGCTTGATACCAAGTCCTAATAAATTTCTTGCAATTTCCGTATTTCTTTGTGTGATACCTTGTTTTAAACCTTGTTCTAATCCATGCTCATGGCCTTCTTCATAAGAATCTTTTCGAATGGAATTCTCTTCTTTTTTTCTCACTGTTTCATGATCATAGGCATAGATAAACTCTTCATCCATCGCTAATCTCTCCAATTCTTCGATAATTTCTAAATCTCTGG
>CANRPT010000078.1 GCA_947632565.1 uncultured Bacilli bacterium
TATTTGCCCTGCGCTTTTGCATGCTTTTATTTTTTACTTGACTTTTTTTGCTTATTCTATGACTTTCCTATTGTACATCGAAAAAAGGACAAAAATAGTCCTCTTTAGTTTTTCACGATTAACATCTATGTGACTTATTCATATCTTTTATTATGATGCTTCAACAACCGCTGCATTTGCATAAACATTGACCGTTAATTTAAATGTTTTTCCGTTTAGAGAATAATACTGTTCGCTAAATACAAAACCATTACCTGGTTGTCCATCACTAGGTTCATTCTCAGTAACTTGTCCTGTTGGATCATCTACCTTAATCCATCCTTTGCTTTTTGCCTGACTAACTGAATAAAATTTACCATTCGTTTGATCAACATAAGCTATTCTTTCATAACCTTTTCTAGTTTCAGTGTCTAAACTATAATAACCTGCCGAAGTAATAAAATCTTGGCTATTTATTAAATCTGCTGCATCTAATGCTTCATCCTTGACGCTTTCTCCATCACCACCATTTTTGGAAGCAGATGTTTTCACAAATTCATAAGCAGAATAATCTGCTGCTGCAACATTATCTTCTTTTTCTCCATTAATCCACATTCTTAATCTAAAATTAGCAGTATATTTTTGAGTACTATCACCAGTAATAGAATTAGCCGGAACTACTCCTTCATAAATAATTCTTTCATCGATATCTTTCGGAACTGTTACTTTTACTTTATTACTAGTATCTCCATTTGTAACGGTAGTTCCAGATGTTTCTTCACTACTATTATCTACTTTTTGAAGTTCATTAAATAAAGTAATATCACTATTTTCTTGTAGGGTATGATTAGTGTCATTGTTTTTAATAACATTTGGATATTTTTTTGTTCCACCATCAATAGAAGAACCAAATTCACCACTTAATGCTTCCAAATATACTTTTACCTTATCTCCTGTTAAAGTAGATTTGGCATCTTTTCTTACTGTAATCATGTAAGGAATGCTAGCACCTTTAGATACTTCTGAGGTAATTTGAAAATCAAATACTTGACTTTCACTTGTTAAATTCATTCCAGCATTATCATCTAATGGTAATGCTTCTGTTATATTAACTCCTTTTCCTATACCAGCTTTTTCATCATAATAAAAGGTAATGGTTCCTGTTGTTAATACATTTTCTGTTAATCCCTCTTTTGCATAACTAAAGAATGCATATGTTACCCCTGCTGTTATTAGTACTAAACTGATAATGCAAAGAATTGATAATAAAATACCCATTGTTTTTTTCTCGTTATTACGTTCATTATTATTCATGTTCTTCCTCCTCTATTCTATATCTGTTATTTTACCCCTTCCTCTTCCTTTTGTCAATTTTTAAAAAATAAAAACTGTAAGATTTAACTATCTTACAATTTCCATTTCAATCCTATTTTATGATCCTTCTACTACAACAGCATTGGCATAAACATTTACTGTTAATTTAAACGTTTTTCCATTTAAGGAATAGTATTGTTCACTAAATGCAAAACCGTCGCCTGGCCTATTTTGTTCTTGATCAGTTTTTTCTATAATTTGTCCATTCTCATCAGTAATCCATCCTTTAGTTTTTGCCTGACTAACTGAATAAAATGTACCCTCATCTTGATTAACATAGGCTATTCTCTCCCAGCTCTTTCTATTCTCTTCATCTAGGCTATAATAAGACGCTGACGTGATAAAATCACCAGAATTTATTAATTCTGTTGCATTTAATGGACCAACTTCATCTTTTTTGCTTGTTATTACGAATTCATAAGCAGAGTAATCTGCTTTTGCGACTCCATTTTCATCATTTTCTCCGTTAATCCACATTCTTAATCTAAAGTCGGCCGTATATTTTTTATTTCCATCGACATTAGCCATTGAATTAGCTGGAACTTCTCCTTTATAAATGATTCTTTCATCAATATCTTTTGGTACTGTCACTGTTAAGTTATTAATGCCCCCATTTGTAACAGTGGTACCAGTTATAGTTGCATCACTAGTTGAATTACTTAATTTTGTAAGTTCACTAAATAATTTAACATCACTATTCTCTTTTAATGTATAATTTATATCTCCTTCTTTCGCAACTTCTGTAGTTAATCCTGAACCTTCTGTAATAGAGTTAAAATCGTCTACTACATCCAAATATACTTTTACTTTATCTCCCGTTAATGTAGAGGTTTTATCTTTTCTTACTGTAATCATGTAAGGAATATTGGCACCTTTCGATACCTCTGATGTAATTTGGAAATCAAATACTTGATCTTCTTTCGTTAATTGCATTCCCGCATTATCATCTAGTGGCATTGCTTCAGTAATATTAACTCCTTTACCCTTTCCAGCAGTTTCATCATAATAAAAAGTAATCGTTCCTGTTGTTAAGACATTTTCTGTTAATCCTTCTTTTGCATAACTAAAGAATGCATATGTTACCCCTGCTGTTATTAGTACTAAACTAATAATACAAAGGATTGAAAGTGAAATACCCATTGTTTTTTTCTTATTATTCTGTCCATTATTGTTCATGTTCTTCCTCCTCTATTCTACATTTAATATTGTACCCCCCCCCCTTCCTTTT
>CANRPT010000079.1 GCA_947632565.1 uncultured Bacilli bacterium
TTCATAACTATATTATATCAAAAAGGAATTCCGTTAGGAATTCTTAATGAAAAGTTTACTTTTCATTTTTTCTTGTCCTTTTTCTTGCTTTTTTTTAGGTTTTATGGTATAATAAGCCCCATCTAAGAAAGAAGAGGGGTTAAAATGAATCAAAGAGAAAAAAGAAAACATGTGATTTCTATTATTGTGGTATCTTTATTTCTAATCTTAACAACTACCTTTGTTTATTTGCCAAAGCAAGAAAATTTACTTTCTTCATTAGCCTTTTTAAATCAAATCAACAGTTTTTATATGGAAGATTTATCAAGTGGTTTATTATTAAAAAATGCATCTTGTACGAAAGATGAAAAAGGATTAGCACAAGATCCTTATCAGTTTAAAGTGGTAAATCAAACCAATCGAGATATTACTTATCAAATTGTTTTTCAAAAAGATACAAAAAAGGTAGCTCAACAAGGAAAAGAAGTTCTAAATAATAAGTATTTACGTTATACGTTAAAAGAAGGAAAACAAGAATATTTAGAACCAAAGAACTTAAAGGAAGATGGAATAATTTATGAGGCAACCATTCCAAAACATAGTGAAGTTGTTTATGAATTTAAGATGTGGTTAGATTATGATGCCGATAATGAAGCAATGAATAAGTTATTGATTGGGAATATCGAAATAGAAAGAATAGGATAGAATCGATTAGAATTCTATCTTTTTCTTTTTTTCTTGCCCTCCGAATAGAAAACAGAGTAAAATAGAATTAAGGGGAGGAGAGAACATGAAAAATATTGCTACTATGGTAAAATTAACCAAAGAAGAGGAAAATGAATTAAGAAAAAATTTTCGAAAACAATTAGAAAATCGTGATTTTCAGGAATTGGTTTGTACTTTAAAAGTTGGAGAAGAAATTTTAATGAAATATACTTCTTCTTTAGAAGATGCTAGTAAGGAATTTCAAAACTGTAAAAACTGTAAAGGATTAACAGAATGTAAGAATCATTTAAAAGGTTATCTGTATACCCCTTCGATAGAGCAAGATGAAATTATTTTTAGTTATCGTGCTTGCAGTTATCAAGAAAAGTATGAAAAAGATACCAAATATCAGAAGAATGTAGCCTTATTTGCATCGCCCAAACGAGTTCGAGAAGCGAATTTAAAAGATCTTTATCATAATGATAAAAATCGAGTAGAATTCATGAAATATGTGAAAGAATTTGTTTTCGACTATATGCAAGGGAAAAACCCCAAAGGAATTTATCTGCATGGGAGTTATGGAACGGGAAAAACTTATTTAATAGCAGCTCTTTTTAATGAATTAGCAAAAAAAGAAGTAAAAAGTGCTATTGTTTATGTACCAGATTTTTTAAGAATGCTAAAGTCCTCTATGGCAAATGAAGAAGAAAATGATTTTGAAGACCGTTATGAATATATTAAAAAAATCCCATTATTACTGTTAGATGATATTGGTGCAGAGTATTTAACTCCCTGGGCAAGAGATGAAATATTAGGAACTATTTTACAGTATCGCATGGATGAAGAATTACCAACATTTTTTACCTCTAATCTAAATTTAAAACAATTAGAAGAACATTTTAGTATTACCACTAATGCCAAAGAAGAAATCAAAGGAAGAAGAATGATAGAACGAATCAAAGATTTAACCAAAGAATTTGAATTAGTGGGGGAGAGTAATCGCAAATGAAAGAATTTTTAAAACAAATTTATGCAGAAAGTCAAATAGATGGAGTTCCTTTTTATCCCTCCGAAAGAAAAATTTATGCCTATTCTATTTCAGAATATTTAACATATTTTGAAAATACTCTAGCAAATTATAATTTTACAGATGATTATCTGGAATGTTTGATGATTTCTCCTGTTGTTTCTTATCTTTTAACTACTACAGAAATAAAAACAAAAACGAAAGTAAAATTATATGAAACCTTAAAAAAAATACGCGAAAGATTAAAAATGTTAATTCTCCAAAAACCAGGAGAAGTAAGTAAAAGTAATCCCAATTTCATTCTTTTAAAAAAACTAATAAATCAAGTTGAAAGCTTATTGATTGCTGGATTTTATGATATGGTACCAGACTATCAAGCAGATAGTTTAAAATTAATGGAATATTTATTATTTGAAGTAAAAAAATATCATTTTATTGAAGATATCTTTAGACAATATCCTTATATGGTTCGCTTAGTAGATGAAAATGGAGAAAAGTTGATTCAAAAATTAATTGATAAGTATTTGGAAGAAATAAAAAATTATACTGCTAATAAAGAATTAAAATCCAATCCAGATTTAGTTTATTATGATCGAGTTTTAACTTTATTTTTGAAACAAGAAAAATTAGAATTTGATTTTCAAGAACGAGTAGAAGCACTGCATCTTGTTAGTAAGTATCGTAAAAATATAAAGGAAGAAGATTATAATTCTTTAACGCTATGTTGTAGTTTTTGAGGGATGAAAGTTATAATCCTTATATACTTCAAAGAAATCAAAAATACTATAATTAT
>CANRPT010000080.1 GCA_947632565.1 uncultured Bacilli bacterium
CCTTTAATATACCATATTTTTTATTATTTGAAAATAACCTTGTCTATTTTCATCCCTTACAATCTAGTACAGAGCGTAAACTTAAATAAAAAATAAATTTGGTATCTGAAAAAAGGTTTTTGGTATCTGGCTTGGTATCTAGAAAAAATTAAAAACCTCAGAAACCCTTATAAAACAAAAAGCGTTCCCTCTCTCGAGGGAACTTCAGGGGGTTTTGGTTGAATTGCTCTCACACTTTAGTCCGTAAGAGCCACCGTTAGCGTAAGGATTATCCTCACGCATTTTAATAATATAATATTATTTTTGATTCGTCAAGATGATTTTTAAAATTTCAGAAAATCATTAAGAATTATAATTCATTGTTTCTAATAAAAGTTTCTTTAATTCCTCTTTTTCACTTGCATTTTGTAGATATTCTAAAGAATCTTTTTTGGCTTGAATTAAAATTTTATAATCCTGCCTAATACTAGCTATTTTAAAAGTCATATCACCACTTTGTTTTGTTCCAAATAAATCTCCATGTCCTCTTAATTTAAAATCCTCTTCACTAATTTCAAATCCATCATTCGAATTTTGCATAATTTCTAATCGTTTCGTATCAGAATTACTAATTAAAACACATTTCGAAGCAACATTTCCTCTTCCTACTCTTCCTCTTAATTGATGAAGCGTTGAAAGACCAAAACGATTGGCATCAAAAATTACCATCATCGATGCATTCGGAACATCTACTCCTACTTCAATGACCGTTGTACTAATTAAAATTTGTACTTTATTTTGTTTGAATTCTTCCATAATTAATTCTTTGGCAGCAGTAGCCATTTTCCCATGAACAATATCAATCTTATATTTACTACCAAAAGCTAAATTCATTTTATCACGAAGTTGTAAAACTGTTGTCAAATCAGAATTTTCACTTTCCTCAATTAAGGGAGCAATGACATAGATTTGATGCTTCTCCTTCAATTCCTCATACATCATCTCTAGCACATCTTTTATTTCCTGTTCACTCTTCACATAAGTTTTTACCGGAATTCTTCCCTTTGGCATCTCTTTAATAATTGATACATCCATATCCCCATAAATCGTTAAAGCATAAGTTCTAGGAATTGGTGTTGCACTCATATATAAAACATCTGGCATGGTACCTTTACTATTTAAAAGAGCTCTTTGATTTACCCCAAAACGATGCTGTTCATCGGTAATGACTAGTCCCAAATCTTTATATTTTACTTCTTCTTGAATTAAAGCATGTGTTCCAATTACCATATGAATGGTTCCCGATTCTAATCCTTTGTATATTTCTTGTTTTTCTTTTTTATTTTGGGATCCTACTAAAAGTTCTACATTTATTTTTGTTCCTTTTAATAACTCTTTGACATTATGATAGTGTTGCATTGCTAAAATTTCAGTTGGAGCCATCAAAGCACCTTGGTAGCCACTTAAATAGTTTAAATACATGGCTACAATTGCTACTACTGTTTTTCCACTACCTACATCTCCTTGCAAAATACGGTTCATTCTAGAAGAACTATTAAAATCCTTTTGAATTTCTCGAATTGCTACCTTTTGATCATTCGTTAACTCAAATGGAATCATAGCAATTGCTTGATTTACATCCTCTTCTGTTATCTTCCTTTCAATTCCAGTTTTTTCCTTTTTATGTTGTTCCTTTAGATAATTAATCTTAAACATAAAGGCAAATAACTCTTCATATTTTAAACGAATTTGAGCCTCTTTTAATTTTTCCATACTAGGAGGATTATGTACAATATTTAAAGAAATTCTTTTATTTAAAAAGTGATATTTTTCTTGAAATTGGGTGGGAATATAATCTGTAATATCTTTTCCATTCATCAATAAGGCGGTATTAATATAAGTAGACATATTTTTATTGGTCAAACCACTCGTACAATGATAAACTGGTTCTATTTTCGTTTGATTGTTTAAAAGACCAAATTTAATATCAGAAGCTGTAATTACATTTTTTTGTTTATCATATTTTCCAATCACAATCACATTCGTACCAATTGTTAAATTGTTTTTTAAAAAAGCACGATTGAATATGGAAACTCCTACCACACCAGTTTGGGTTACCAAACGAAAATTTAATTTATTTAATCCTGCTTTAAATCTTAGTAAAATAGGAATACTTTCTACTTTTCCATCGACTACCACCTTTTCTTCTTCTGGTGCTGCTTTTAAATCTGTTCTTTGCAGTATATCATATCGAAAAGGATAATGTGTTACTAAATCATCTACCGTATAAATTCCTATTTTATTTAATAACATCAAGGACTTCGGACCTACTCCTTTTACTTTCGAAACTTCTAACATCCTACCACGTCCATTTCTAGGCATATTATAACATAAACTTTCTGGTTTTTCTAGAAAAAGTTTTATTTTTTAGAAAAAATAATTTGATTGTAATTTAAAAAATGAAGTGCACAATTGTTGTGCAATAAGTTTTAGAATTTATTTATAAGCAAATCATTGACAA